>NZ_JBQSVP010000105.1:0-11253 GCF_052376345.1 Psychrobacter sp. AOP5-GZ1-6
TCTACAAAAGCTGCCACCATAAAGATGAATACGCCACCCTAGCTGTACCTCTCCTCAGTAATAATTGCTCTTATAGCAATTACTCTCATAAAGCGTCTAACGCTTTTTCTTGTGCGCATGCACTGCTTTAACGTTTGTATCATTATTCGATATATCTAGTGGATTATGAAGATTACACCACTAAAAAGTATGTTATGACGATAACTCGCTAACTATGATCGTTCACATTTTTATATTTATTATCTGACAGGTAATGGGCAAGGTACCTAAATAGAGACGTGCCTAGCTAGAGATGTGTCAGACTTTTTATGTGAGCTGATCTTAACTATTTTTTAGATGCTTTCCAATTAAATGTTTTCCAAATAATGATTAGATACCTCGTTTATGGACAGACTATAGCAGTTTCTAAAAACTGAGTTAAATATGTTAAATACAATTAAAGAGCATTGGCTATCCAATGCGCGCGGCGATGTCTTGGCTGGCATGGTCGTTGCTTTGGCGCTTATTCCTGAAGCAATTGCGTTTTCTATCATTGCAGGTGTCGATCCCCAAGTAGGGCTCTATGCCTCATTTTGTATCGCGGTAGTGATTGCGTTTGTCGGTGGTCGTCCAGCGATGATTTCAGCGGCGACTGGTGCAATGGCGTTATTGATGGTGACGCTGGTCAAAGACTATGGATTGCAGTATTTGTTAGCAGCCAGTGTGCTGACAGGTGTTATACAGATCATCTTTGGCTTCTTAAAGCTGGGCAATCTGATGAAATATGTGTCTCAATCTGTGGTGCTGGGCTTTATCAACGCCTTGGCTATTTTGATTTTTATGTCACAGGTTCCTGAGTTGATGCCGCAGGCAGGTTCAAACTTAGTACATGTTTATGGTCTTGTGGCATTAGGCCTCGTCGTTATCTATGGCTATCCATACATTCCAAAGATCGGTAAAGTGATTCCATCGCCATTGGTCAGTATTGTACTGGTCACGGTTGTAGCCATCTTACTAGGTGCAGAGGCTCGAACCATCAATGATATGGGGCAGCTACCTGATACCCTGCCGATGTTTTTGATACCTGATATCCCGTTGAACTTAGATACATTGATCATTATTTTTCCGTATTCTATCAGTTTGGCGATAGTTGGCTTGCTTGAGTCGATGATGACCATGACTATTGTAGATGATTTGACCGATACCAAAGGCGACCGTACGCAAGAGTGCAAGGGTCAAGGTATTGCTAATGTCGTTAGTAGCTTTTTTGGTGGAATGGCAGGCTGTGCGATGATTGGTCAGTCGATTATCAACGTCAAATCAGGTGGTTATACGCGTCTCTCTACCTTAGTAGCAGGTGTGTTTTTATTATTGATGGTAGTATTCTTAAGCGATTGGTTAAAGATTATTCCAATGGCTGCATTAGTCGCTGTGATGATTATGGTGTCTATTGGTACTTTTAACTGGGGCTCGTTTAAGGAGCTAAAAACCAAGCCGTTACAAAGCAATGTCGTCATGATTACGACTGTCGCTGTGGTGGTTGCGACGCATAACTTGGCCTATGGCGTATTGATCGGTGTATTGCTGTCAGCATTGTTCTTTGCCAATAAGATTGAGCGCTATATGAGTGTGCATAGCCACATGGATGCAGCATCGCAAACGCGTTATTATCAAGTTGATGGGCAAGTATTTTTTTCATCAGCAGAGCGTATGATTGACTCCTTTGATATTAAGGAATCTGTCTCTAACGTGGTGATTGATGTGTCGCGCGCGCATTTTTGGGATGTGACAGCAGTTGCTGCGATAGATAAAGTGATTATTAAATTTCGCCGCGAAGGCACTGAGGTAGAGCTCATTGGTTTGAACGAGGCGAGCCAAGCGATGATAGACAGTTTTGGTGTACATGATAAACCAGATGCTGAGCAAAGCCTAGGCGCACATTAACTTTGTATTAATAGTATCATATTCAAAAACACAAAAAAGCCGAGATTAACTCGGCTTTTTTATTGGTACGCATTCTGTTTTGATCTTAGTCATTTTCAAGGAACGAACGCAAGTGCTCAGAGCGTGACGGATGACGCAATTTACGCAGTGCTTTTGCCTCGATCTGACGGATACGCTCACGTGTCACATCGAACTGCTTACCGACTTCTTCCAATGTATGATCCGTTGGCATATCGATACCGAAACGCATTTTTAATACACGCGCTTCACGCTCAGTCAGGTTACCTAATACATCGCGAGTGGCTTCTTGTAGGCCAGCAGATGTCGCATCATCGACAGGGCTTGAGATCGTACCATCTTCAATGAAATCACCTAGATGTGAATCTTCATCATCACCGATAGGGGTTTCCATTGAGATAGGCTCTTTTGCAATCTTAAGCACTTTACGGACTTTGACTTCGTCCATCTCTAAACGTTCGCCCAATTCCTCAGGCGTTGGCTCGCGTCCCATTTCTTGTAGCAACTGACGTGAGACACGGTTTATCTTATTAATGGTCTCAATCATATGCACAGGAATACGAATGGTGCGCGCTTGGTCAGCGATAGAGCGGGTAATCGCCTGACGAATCCACCATGTCGCATAGGTCGAGAACTTATAACCACGGCGATATTCAAACTTATCAACCGCTTTCATCAGACCGATGTTACCTTCTTGAATCAGATCCAAGAACTGTAGACCACGGTTGGTGTATTTCTTAGCGATTGAGATAACCAAACGTAGGTTGGCTTCGACCATTTCTTTTTTGGCGCGGCGAGCTTTTGCTTCACCAACTGCCATACGGCGTGCCACGTCTTTCATGTCGTGGATTTTCATGTCGAGCTTTTGCTCGTAATCACGAATTCTACGTTGGAGTAGAATAACGTCGTCAGTGACTTTTTCTAACGTACCAGCAAAAGCAGGTTTGCCTTTGATACGCTCAATGAGCCAATCAACATTGGTTTCATTACTAGGGAAGGTTTTACGGAACTCATCGCGCGGCATACGACCACGGCGAATCACTAGACGCATGATTTGACGCTCTTGCTTACGGACGTCATCATAGACATCATGCATGATAGCCATAACTTGATCTGACAAGCGGTTGTTCAGTTTTAACATCATAAAGCGTTCTGCAAGCTGTGCATAAGCTTCATCCGCTTGTGCGCTGCCACGACCATAGTCGATTAAGGCTTGCTTGGCTTTGATAAATAGGTTTTCGATTTCTTCTAGACGCAAGCGTACTTCTTCTAGATCGATGCCGCTGGTTTCTTCTTCGTCTTCGTCATCTTCATCATCGTCGTCAAGCGCCGTTTCTTTTGCTTTGACTGGTGGTGGGTTTTCTTTCTCTTCTTTGATACGCTCACGCTCTTCTTTCGCTGCTTCTTTTGCTTCTTGAGCAGCGATTTTATCTGCTTCGGTTTCAGGATCTAAGAAACCAGTGATGACATCAGAAAGCTTTTTGTCGCCATCCTGTACTTTTTGATATTCATCGAGGACGAACTGTACCGTACCAGGCCAGTAAGACATGGCATGCTGTACGTCACGAATACCTTCTTCGATACGTTTGGCAATGGCAATCTCACCTTCACGGGTCAGTAGATCGACGGTACCCATTTCGCGCATATACATGCGTACAGGGTCAGTGGTGCGACCAGGCTCAGTTTCAACAGAGGCTAGTACTGCCGCCGCCTCATCTGCTGCCATGTCATCATCACTTGAATCATCGTTCATCAAGATGTCATCGGCATCAGGGGCAGATTCAAAGATTTTAATACCAACGTCAGTTAGCATTTGCACAATATCTTCGATCTGATCGCTTTCGGTAATAGAGTCGGGCAGTTGGTCATTCACCTCAGCATAGGTTAGATAACCTTGCTCTTTACCCATTTGGATTAAGGTGGCCAGTTGAGATGTGGACTTAGAAACTGACTTATCGTTCATAAATACTCGCTTACTTGCATCGGACATTTTTATATTGTGACGCGCTATCGCTGGCTGGGTGCGTTGATCTTATCAGTCGATTGATCAAAATGTGGCGTAGAGGTTGTCAATAATATCAAAAATGAGTGGATATGAATAAAGGCTCAAAACACTACAATAACAATGCTGAAAAACAGCTAAACATTAAAAAATACTTCAAAATAGTATTCGTTCAAAACTGCTAATTAAAAATAATACCTAAAATTTGTGCCTGACGATGCATGCTTATAATCTTTCACTAAGCAATGCTGCAAATATACAGCCGCATAGTTTAACACAGACCACAGTAATCAAGCACGAGACAGTGATATTTACCGACCATTTTCTACTGATTATTTGCTATCAGTTCAATGTTTAACATTATTTTGGATGCGGTTTTGACTACTCGGCATAATCATTAGTAGTGGGGGCAGCTGCTATACTTTTAAAGGGTTGATGTTTTATTTACAAAAATAAGGGTCAATACTAATATTCAATACTAAGATTGAACCGTGACCATTTGCGATGAGCGTTCGGCGTGTTGCGCACGTAGCCAGTTACTTAGATGCTGTGCTTGGATACGAACTATTGCTTGTTTGATATGGTCAGGATTTTTTATCAGCTCTTGCATTTTCTTTTTTATATTACGTTCGAGTAGTGAGCTTACTAACTCTTCTATCAAGTCATCAAGGCTTAGCACATTTCTGGTAGTTAATGCTCTATAAAACCCACCCCAGCTACTGCTTAAAGTGGTTTGGTTTGCTGGGTTGAGATTCGATAATACAAAATGTGCTGCTGCATTGGCGTCTGTTGGTAAGTACTTTAGGCAACGCTTTATGGTAGTGACCACGTCCAATAGCGCAGTATCTTGCAAGTCCTCCCATGCGATTGAACGTAATACATCGTCAGCGGCTTTTTGCTGAATATGAGCGGGTAGCTTTAAGTTAGTCAATCCTGACTGCTGCCAAATTGACTCAATCGGGTCTTCAAGCAATGCGCGTGGCTGGAATAAAAAACACAGCTGCAATTGCTGACTGATGGTCATGTCACCATCAAAATCTAGCAGCGCGTCTTTTGCCTCGACGTTTTGACTGCGCTTGCCGCCCAGCTTTTGATACACATCATTGTTCAGCAAGTACTTAAAGCTACTGCCTTTGGGCAATGCCATGGTTAATGAGCGTACTTGGGACATGAGCTTGGCTTTACCCTCTACCAAGGTCAGATCGTAACGCTCACTTAAATACGCAAAAATATACTGCGACAATGGCATGGCATTGGTGATCTGCTCACGCATGGCATCACTGCCCTGACTCTTGATAAAAGTATCAGGATCATGACCGTTAGGTAAGCTCAAAAACCTCAGCTCTTTGTCATCGGCCAATACAGGCAGGGCGACCTCTAGCGTGCGCCAAGCGGCTTTTTGTCCAGCGCTATCCCCATCGAAGCTGAGTGTTAGGGTAGGGTTCAGCGTCAGCAGTCGTGATATTTGGCTCTCGTTGATCGCTGTGCCCATAGAGGCAACAGCACCATAGATACCTGCCTGATAAAGGGCAATAACATCCATATAGCCTTCGACCACGAGCCAGTCATTGGCACGTTGCTGGCGAGACTCATAATAGCCATACAGCACATGCTGCTTATGAAAAACGGGTGAGTCAGATGAGTTGATGTATTTGGGCTTTACCTCGTCGTCTAGCGCTCGACCACCAAAGCCGATAGTACGGCCTTGATTGTCCCGAATCGGAAAGATGACTCGATCTCGTAATAGGTCGTAATCACGTCCTGATTCTGACTGACGCACTAAGCCTAACGCTTTGAGACCCTCGATATCCTGTGGGAACTGATGCTCGAGATGCTGCCAACCAAATGGCGCGTAGCCCAACCCAAATGTCTCAAAAATATCCTCAGTGATGCCACGCGATAAAAAATAATGCTTGGCATGTGGATGAGTAGTGAGATTGTGCTGATAAAACTGCTGAATTTGCTCTAATAAATCATAGAGGTTGCCATCTGTATTAGATTGGCTATCCATACCCTGTAGGTCGGCACCTTCATCGCTGCCGCTGAGCCAAGTTGGTGGATAGCTCGTATCGCCTTGATAGTCTGGACCGTAATTACCTGCATCATAAGCGTCTGCCGGATAAGGAACAGAGTCGTAGGCATCTAGTGGCGGATAGTCGTTGTAGCTATTTTCATCGTAACTAATCGGCGGTACATGGCTTTGTTCTAAACCGCTTTGGTTTGAGTTTTCTGGACTTAGGCTGCTTTGGTCGTTCGTGGCATTGGGTGCAGGCTGAGGTAGAATCGGCTTAGGAGCGGCAGGTTTGGGTACGCTACGCTGATAGCTGACGTTTTGCTGTTCTTCTTTGGGGACTTCAATACCGGTTTGCTTTGATAGCTCATTAACGGCCTCAATAAAGGTCAAGCCTTCATAATCGCGAAAAAAACTGATGGCATTACCACTGGCACCGCATCCAAAGCAATGATAGATGTTTTTTTGTGGATTGACATAAAATGAAGGAGATTTTTCGCCATGAAAAGGGCAACAGCCTTTATATTCATTACCTGCTCGTTTAAGCGTGGTATGACGCCCAATAATACTGATTAAGTCAGCTTGGCTATTTAATTGTTCAAGAATATGGTTTGGAATGCTCATACAAAAAACAGTTTACCATAGGTCAATCAGGTTGGAACACAAAGCGTGTTATAGAAACAGAAAAATAAGGCCAACATTATCGTTGACCTTATTTTTTTATGATACAGCATCTAAGTCACTTGTTATGAAGTACGAAAACGCATTTTATATAATGCAATAAGTCTTTGTTATTCATGTTAAGTGACTATAGATTAAGGGGCTATAGTTTGAAAAATTATAGCTTGAGAGATTATGGAACCATAGGAGCATCTTGGTTTGGTTGAGTGATGCCTACTGGTGGCTGACTGTTTTGCGGATTGCCGTTTGTACCACGTGCAGGCGCAACATTGGCAGCTGGCGCGTTAGCAGGAGCTGCATTGGCGCTAGGCAATCTTAGCTGATTGGCATTACGGATTATCTGAGTTTTGGTCGCACCATTATATTGACCTGTCCCTACTGATTTATCTTCTACGCTTGAGCGACCCAGCTTTCCAAAGGTCAGTTTATTCAGCCAACTACTATCACGTTTGGTATCTAGCTTCACATTACCATTACTGGTTAACTGATTAGGATAGTTAATTTGTAATAGGGTTTTGTACTCATTTGATAGATCGGTTAGACCCAGTTTGTCATAACTATAGGCTAAGACAGTCAGGGCTTTTGGGATAGATTCACTGAGTGGGTAATATTGAAATACCCATTTAGCACGGTTGGCAGCGGCAACATAAGCCTCGCGCTCGATATACCAATTGGCAGCAGCCATCTCACTTTCAGCAAATTGATTGTAAATAAAAGTCATACGCTGTGCTGCATCTGGTGCATAAGGGCTGTTTGGGTATTTACCGACCAGCTCTTGAAAGTTAGCAAAGGCAATACGTAGATAGGCGGTATCGCGTTCAGCTTGATTGAGCTTGAACAGTTTAAAGCCTTCTGATGAACCCTCCATATTGGCCACACCGCGTACGTAGTAAGCATAGCTGATTTGTGGGTTAGAAGGGTATAGGCGGATAAATTGCTCAGCACTAGCCGCTGCCATTTCGTACTCACCACTCGCATATTGTGCATACATCATATCGAGTAATGCTTGTTCAGCGTACTGACTAGTAGGGTAAAAGGTACGCAGGTTGGTCAAGTCTTCAATAGACTGATTGTAATGACCTTGCTCAATCTGTTCGATGGCCTCGTTATAGTAACTTTGTTCAGATTTTTCAGCAGTTTCTACCGCCGTATCTTCTTCGCCGCCGCCACTCAGGTTCTTAAAAGTCTGACAACCCACTAGGCTGACACTTAGGGTAAGTAGGGTTATTGAGGACAGTTTGATAAACGTGTTGCCAACAGCTTGCATACTTCTTCTCCGACACAGGACGCATAATAACAGCAGCGTCATTATGCTATATAAAAGGTTAATAATAAAAAGCGATGATGGTGCTACCTCGTAACTGTCTGTTATTGATTATATTTATCGTTAAGCAGACTTATCATCAACATGATTTTTATTGAATGCGGTTTATTTTAATAGTGTACGAGGTCAAGATGACATCTCACTCTAAAGTGTGTTGAACATTAAGCAGTGCCTATGTGTGAATGTTCAACATCTTTTAATAAGAAAGTCATTTTTTAATTCAGTGCCATAGCATACAGCAAAATATACTCATACTTTATAGAATAACGTTTGCTTCGTCTATTTTTTCATCATATTCCATTTCAGTTCGGCATTTTAGCATGAGCGGCTATCACGAGCGATATCGAATGTCGCTGATACTGTTAAATATACAGTAAATTACAGCAATGTCATATTTGGGAGAGTTAATCATTGAGTCTTGGTGCAAGTAAGCTCTAAGTAAAAATGATAGATTAGGAATAGCTTCTATAGGGCTTAAGCACTTGGCATGGTACACTATCGTGATATTGCTGCCGTTTTTTTTGATGATGATTGCTTTCACGATGAGTGATAAATTAGCAATGGGCAGACTATTTTTTTGTAATTTTTTTTAAAAAGTTCTCTAATGACATCATGTTAAGGACTTTACTACGTACCCATTTATTATGAATAATAATGCTATGACCACCCATTTACCACCGAATCAGTCGTTAGATACTGATTCATCAGCACAAGAGTCACCGATGCCAAATGATGTTTTAAAAGATAGTGAGTTACCTGACAACAATCAGCCCACACCTGATGAGACAGTGCATGATGATGCAACGTCAATTGAAGCGGATTTATCAGAAACAGCGTTGCTAAATAGCGATGAAGACTGTGATGACATCGACGATAGCGATGATGAAACTTCAGGTGTAGGTCAAGCAGTGCCAGTCGTGATAGATCTGACCCACACGGTCACAGAAGATGAGTCAGGTCTGCGTATTGATAAAGTTGCCTCGCTAGCATTCAAAGATTTCTCGCGTGTGCAGATACAAGGTTGGATCACTGATGGCAATTTGCTCTATAACGGTAGTGTGCAAAAGCCAAAGGTTCGCGTCAAAGCCGATGATGTGTTGCATCTATCAGCGACGTTAGAGCAGCATAGTGAAGACCAACCAGAAAATATAGATATCGATGTTGTCTATGAAGATGATGAAGTGCTCGTTATCGACAAACCTGTCGGCATGGTCGTGCATCCTGGTGCGGGTAATCAAACCGGCACTTTGGTCAATGCGCTACTATATCACTATCCACAGCAGCACCATCTACCGCGCGCAGGTCTGGTGCATCGGATTGATAAGGATACCTCTGGATTATTACTCATCGGTAAAACAAAACCTTCTCAAATGGCACTGATGGAGCAGCTAAAAGACAAATCCGTATATCGCCATTATAAGTGTGTGGTCGCAGGTGATCAGGCAAGCCTGCTGCGCCACCGTCGCATCGATGCACCAATTGGTCGTCATCGCAATCAACGCACGAAAATGACAGTCATGACAGCAGGGCGTGAGGCGGTTACTCACTTATTAGATGTGACACCACTTAATGAAAACTATTGCCTTTTAGATGTAGGGCTTGAGACAGGGCGTACGCATCAAATTCGTGTGCACTTAAGTCATGTGACCTATCCGATCGTTGGTGATCGCGTTTATGGTGGGCGTCGCCAGTTACGTTCAGGTCTCACGGAAGCGCAGCGTCAAGCAATTAATAACTTCCCGCGTCAAGCGTTGCATGCTTATACTTTAGGGTTCGTGCATCCTACGACAGGTGAAGATGTGGAAGTGACCACGCCGCTACCAGAAGACATGCAAAAACTGATCGCTGTGTTAAGTGATGGCTATGATGACGAATAATCAGTCTGGTAAAGTTACTCATAAACCATGCTGTAACGCCCTGTCGTTGGCATAAAACCGATTCATAAAGATAGTGAATTTTGGCCATGATGAATACGATTCCAATGACGTTGCTTGCGCAAATTGATGATGTCGCTGTTTTTCAAACGGCTGCGTTTCCTAATGAGACGGTTCACTCGCTTGACTCAAGCAGCGAGTCTGCAGCACAGACAAGCGCATTGCAACCAGGTCAGGCGAGTTATGGTGAGCTTAATTTAGGGCTGCATGTCAATGACGATGCGGCAAAGGTCTTGCACAATCGCATGGGATTGTTGTCTGCTATTAATGCAAGCTTTATAAGCCTGTCATCGAAAAGTCTTCAAAATACGCCGATTAGACGTTTGCATTGGGTTAATCAAGTTCATGGTAGGCAGATTCACGATGTCGATGCGCCTGTCTTAAGCATGGCGCCCGTGGCAGCGGATGCGATGGTTAGTCAGCAATCAGGTATTGGATTGGCGATAATGACTGCCGACTGTGTGCCTGTTGTCTTATACCAGCCTGCAACTGGACAGATAGCAGCGATTCATGCAGGCTGGCAAGGACTGGCTTGTGGCGTGATTAAAGCGGCTGTAAATAGGTTTGATGACACGCTACCGATTAAGGCTTGGATAGGCGTGTGTATCAGTCAGGCGAATTACGAGGTGAGTGTAGATGTCCGTGATAAGCTATTAGCAGGGTGCAAAGAAAACCAAGCCCTGTCAGCAAGAGAGCTGGATGATTTTGTCGCATTATTTTCTATACCGTCTGCCAGTAGCAGTACTAATGGCAATGACAAAGTTAAGCTTGATTTGCCTAAGTTGGCTGCCATGCAGTTGGAAGCTGCCGGTGCTATGGTTATGAATGAGTTACCTGTTGACTGTAGTTATGCCGACAGTCGCTATTACTCTTATCGTCGCCAGACACATTTACAGCAACCTGCCACGGGACGTATGGCATTAGTAATTGCTCGTAACATACAGAGCAGTGATCAATAAATATCGACTCAACTCTAATAATCTAATTGATGACACGCTCTAGTTTAGTGAATAAAAAACAGCCGATTGAATCGGCTGTTTTTTTATTCTCGTATGGTTATCTTTATTAGCAGACTGAGTCATTAGATTTTGGTACTGACAATCCGAACACAGGACGTAAGTACAGAGCCAAGAAGGTGCCTGCCATGGCGAGTATGCCCCAAATATAGCCGTGTAAGCTGAAAGAAGCGATACCACCAAAATAAGCACCGATATTGCAACCAAATGCCAAGCGTGCACCATAGCCCATCATCAAGCCACCAATGACGGATGCTGCAAAATTACCCTTAGTGATTTTGGTGAACTTGAATAAGCCACCAGCCGCCGAAGCAATAAAAGCCCCAATAATAATGCCGAAGTTC
>NZ_JBQSVP010000106.1:0-11160 GCF_052376345.1 Psychrobacter sp. AOP5-GZ1-6
CCTAGGCATCAGTCAAAAAAAAAAGACCTTAGAGCATCCAAAAGCGTGTCCAATAAAAAGAGCGGCGTATCAGAGTAAGCTTGATAACTTTAAACAGCAAGGTTATCCCATTGTGTATATGGACGAAAGCGGTTTTGAAAGCCAGATCATTCGTCCTCATGGTTATGCACCGATAGGCAAACCCTGTATCGACAGCTACAACTGGCAAGGTAAAAAGCGAACCAACGTCATTGGTGCTCTATATAAAAAGATGCTATTTGCACTGAATTACTTTGAACACAACATTAACAGCGGCATATTCTATCACTGGTGTAAACACACGCTAATACCAAGTCTTAAAACCAAATGCGTGATTGTCATGGATAACGCTCGGTTTCATAAAAGTAGACGTATCCAAAAATTACTGAACAGGCATGGTCATCGTATTCTATGGCTGCCGCCGTACAGCCCAGACTTGAACCCTATTGAGAAAAAATGGGCTCAAGTGAAGTTTCTACGCCAAGGGTGGATGGAAAATGACTTATCCAAATTATTTTATGATGTTTGTCCTATCCATAACACTTTTGTTTTGAACTGACTATATTGCTAGATTCGCTATGGAAATAATGTATAGTCACTTTTCTTCTTCTGCCCTTCGCAGTACATTCGCGTACATGCTCTTTCTTGATCCATGGTCCAGATCCATAATGAGCTATCAATCTGGGTTCATCACTCATCTTTTGCCCCTTCATTATATGTCTACCAGCTCCAGCTTTAGCTTCTGCTAAAGCCAATTGCTCGCAAAAATCTTCAGGTTCTACATCTTTAATAGCTGGCTTACACGAGCTGCAAGTACTCTGCTTCTCTTCTGGATGAATAAGGTCATAAATCTCAGAACCTATACTCAAACCATTAGCTTCAAGACCATCATTAATCTTAGTACCAAGCCAATACCCTCCAGCACCTGCCGCAACAACAGCAGCAACGGGAGCCGCCGCCGTTGCGCCAACGCTTTCTCCAAGCACTGCCGCACCTCCTGCTACAGCAGCAGCCAACCCCAACGGATCAACCCACCCCGTAGGATTTGGCGCATAAGCAAAGACATTACTACCGCCCATGAGGCCTATCGGATCTCTCGTCGTAAACATCCCCATATCAGGATCATAATAGCGGAAGCGATTGTAATGCAATCCTGTTTCTACATCAAAGTGCTGACCTTGAAAACGTATCGGCTGCAAGTGCTCTTTTTCTATCTGTAGTGGATTTAGCTTCTGATCATGCCAAACCTCTTTGCCTTCCACTCGAGCATAGCTCTCGTCTTGCGACGCTAAAATGTGCCCCCAGCACATTTCTTTACACGTCTCACCCCAAGCCTCGTAATCCGCTAACCAAACCACTTCACCTTGGCTGTTGGTCAACTCATTAGGTGTACCGAGCTGATCGTTATGATAGTGATAGACTTGTATTGAGTTGCCATCATGACTGCTTGATACGTTGTCACTGTCATCGTTAGCCGCTTGTTGTAGGGTATCTTTGCGCCATACCAACCTTGCTACAGGCGTAAAGCTGCCTTGGTCGTAGATGGTGTTATAGACATGGGTATCGGTATATTTGAACCGCCCCGGGATTGTCGGAGACTCAACTTTCTGAGAGAATACGACAATGAAAACACGAAACTATACCCCTGAAATGAAAGAGCGCGCCGTCCGTATGCTAATTGAAGCTAAAGACGACTACCCATCCACCTGGTCAGCCATCAAAGCCATAGCGCCAAAGATAGGTTGCACGCCTGAGACCCTACGATCATGGCATAAAAAGCACATTGATAAAACCATTCCTGCAAACATTCAAGCTCAAAGCCAAGCCGAGCGTATCAAAGAGCTTGAACGTGAGAACAGAGAGTTAAAGCAAGCCAATGAAATTATAAAGAAAGCTGCTGCTTTTTTCGCCCAGGCGGAGACGGGCCGCAAACCCAAGTAATGGTTGATTTTATAGATGACCACAAACCACAATATGGAGTCGAGCCAATCTGTAGAGTACTACCGATTGCTCCATCCACATACTATCGTGCCAAAGAGCTAGAATTCAGTCCTGAAAAGCGTTCACAGCGTAGTCAGCATGACGATTTCTATCTTAATGAGATTAAACGTATTTGGAAGGACAGCAAATGCCGATACGGTGCTCGTAAAGTCTGGAAACAGTTGAAATGTGAAGGTGTACATCCTGCACGTTGCACTGTAGAGCGGTTAATGCGTCAGCATGGTATGCAGGGTATTTGGCGAGGTAAAGGTAAGATAACCACTAAGTCTCGTAATGATCAAAAGCGTGCTGATGATTTAGTCAACCGTGATTTCACGGCCCATCGCCCTAACCAGCTATGGGTTGCTGATTTTACCTATATAAAGACATTGAGTGGTTGGGTCTATACCGCCTTTATCATTGATGTATTTGCTCGCGCTATCGTTGGTTGGAAAGTATCAGATCGTATGAACACGGATATGGTGATGGCAGCGTTAAATCAAGCAATTGCAGATAGAAACAACCCAAAAGACGTGATTCATCATAGTGATCGCGGCGTTCAGTACTTATCCATTCGCTATACGGATAAGATGGCTGATTCTGGCGTCATTGCATCTGTTGGTACAACCGGTGATTCATACGATAATGCGTTGGCTGAAACGGTTAACGGGCTTTATAAAACGGAGGTGATTGATTATTTAAAACAGCAGTGGCACGGTGTAAGTGATGTTGAATTAGCAACCCTTGAATGGGTCGATTGGTTTAACAAAACACGTTTGCATAGTACGATTGGTTATGTGTCGCCTTTTGAGTTTGAGAGACGATACTATGATAGTCTTACTGAGTCAGACAAAGTTGCCTGACTCAAGTAATTCACTCTCCGATATAGTCGGGGCGGTTCAATTCTTGAATAGCATTGTCACCATCCCAGAGCATGTGCGTGTGTTTGTCTTGAGTATTTGTTCCTTGGCTGATTTGGCTGTGCTTATGAATACGTCTGCCAAAGGCATCGTAGTAGTAATCGGTCGTAGTGACGATGGTGTCGCTACCTTTATGATGCGTGAGTATGGTTTGGCTTAACTCGTTGTTAGCATTGTATTTGAATGTTAGCTCTTTTTTAAACCCAATTAGGCTATTACTTGATTGTAGTGCGTTGGCTGCTATGGTTTTATGAACGACTCTACCATCATTGTCATAGGTGTAGCGCACGTGCTTACCTTGGCTGGTGAGTTCTGTTGGGCGGCCTTGTAGTTTGGCCGTCGCTGTTTGAGCTTGTTTATTAGCATCTTCCACTCTACTGCTATGAGTCGATACTCGGTTCCCTGCTGGGTCAAAGGCGAATTGTTCGGTGATGCTGATATTTGACCCTGCTAATTTATGCTGAGTTAGGCGACCTGTGGCATCGTACTGGTAGTGATGGTTGCGGGTGTGCTGCTGGACGGTGTGGTCTTTACCTATGAGTGATGCCTGACTGTTGATGTCAGTGAGTTGTCCAATCGTGTCATACTGGTACTGACGTCCAACGACGATATGATCGTTGTCGCTACTGTTTTGGTTGATGAGTCGTCCCATGGGGTCATGGGTGTAAACGCTGTCAAGAACGCCTTGTTGACGGTTGACTTCGATATGCAACTTATTGCGCTCACTGTGGCGTATCTCTATGTGCTGATCGGTGCTTGGATCATGTAGGCTTTGGTTATATAGATGCCCTGAGCCATAATAGAGCTGATTGATGACTTTGCCGTCAGGTAATGTGGTGGCGGTACGATTGCCTAGCTCGTCGTAATCATGCTGTAATACTAATTTATACTCATGTTGTAGTCCTGCGATGTTAAGGGTGCTGGTTTGATGCTCTCTGATGAGTTGCCCGTTAGCGTCGTAAGCGAAATCGGTTCGACTGTACGGGTTGATTGCACATAATAGCTGTCCTGCTTTGTCATAGTGATATTGTACTTGTGCAGACTGCTCTGCGCTTACACTGGTTTGAGTCAGTATCTGACCTATCAAGTCTCGCTCATAACTGATACGACGCTGTTGGTTTGAGGGCAGATGCGGGTTGTCAATTTGGCTTATTAAGTTGCCAAGCACGTCAAAACGGTAGTGGCTTTGATGATGGTAATTAGTGAATCTAATTAATTTTCTATTAGTTCGGTCTGTCACATAGTGCGCTGCTTAAGTAATCATTATTCACGCCAAAACTCCAATAATCACAATATACTGCGTCAGTATATTGTGATGATATAGCACCTTGCTCCACATAATCTGGTGGTCCGAACGGAAAAACCTCTAGGTCGAAAACTATAAAACCTGCAAGTGGCCATAATGATAAAATTACTGTTGGTATAATAAGAAGCCAAAAAAATCTTGAAATATTTTTTTGTAATGATTTTGACAGTAAGACTGGAATTAACAAAAAAATAATGCAAACCAAACAGTTTAATAAGAAAGCAATGTAATAAAACTGGTGAACGTTTATAATTGATTTAGAAGCCCATAACCAGATTAGACTATATTTTGATTCCATTGCATATACTGTAATATAATTAATATTCGTCACAATACCTATGGCAAATACTGAGATAAAAATTATGATCTTAAGTTTATTCATCAATTCTAAATCCTATCCCAGATGTTTGAGTATTATTTTTGATCAAGCTAGCTTCTATTATCCAATTTTGATTGTAGTATAGAAAGACTGAATCGCTACCATCACATGCTAATGCGTGAATGCAATTACGTGCTATAAATAAATCTCGGAATTGATAATAAGTTAGTTTAGCTGTATTATCTTCTTCGATAATTATGACTATGCTGCCGTTTTCTAAGATTCCAAAACCTGCCTTACCTTTATTATTTGAAGTATTTAGTGTTTGAAACTTATAAGCACTTCTTTGTATTAGATATTGTCTATGACTCGCTTTTGGTTCACCTTTTAGAACTGGATTAACTAGTGACTGAGAGCTATATTTATTTACTTCTCCATATTTTAGTCCATCAATAATCAAAGGGCCTAATCCCTCAATGCCTGTGTATGCATTACTTGAGCTATGCTGAAGAAACCGTAGAGATAAACTTGGTAAACTAAGCACAATTATAGGAGTTTACCATGACCAAGAAATTAAGAACCTACAGTAACGAATTTAAAGCTGAAGCTGTCAAGAAGATAGCAGATAATAATGGCAATATCTCAGCTACTGCAAAGCAGTTAGGTATTGCCATGCAAACGCTATCAAACTGGCATAACAAAGCCAATCAAGGCAAGCTTGTTGGCACAGAGCAATATGATCCTGACCTTATGAGTGCTCTTCAAGAAATAAAGCAGCTCAAGCGTCAGCTCAAAGTGGCTGAAGAGGAGCGCGAGATTCTAAAAAAGGCGACCGCGTACTTCGCGAGAAACAGTTAGTCAGGTACGCCTTTATCAAAGACAACCAGTTCCTCTTTCGCATCACCACTATGTGCCGTGTGTTAAGGGTTAAGCCATCAAGCTATTACGACTGGCTAAGTCGTGATCTCAGCGACCAACAGATACATCGCAACCAGTCTGAATTACTGGTTAAAGCGGCTCACAATGAAACGAAAGAACGTTATGGCGCAGATCGACTGCATGCTCATCTAAGCGAGCAAGGCCATAACATTAGCCTGTATATGGTAAGAAGCATCAAAGAGCAACACGGCATTAAATGTCGTCGTCATAAGCGCTTTAAAGTCACCACCGACTCCAATCACAACAAGCTGGTCTATCCAAACGTGCTCGATCAGAAGTTTGACACCAGTCGCCCTAACCAAGCATGGGTAAGCGACATCACCTATATCTGGACACATGAGGGCTGGTTGTATTTAGCGGGAGTCAAAGACTTATATACCAAAGAGCTGGTCGGCTATGCTATCAATAAGCGAATAACCGCAGATTTAGTTTGCAAAGCACTAAATATGGCCATCAGGAATAAACGTCCAAACATAGGGCTAATCGTTCACTCTGACAGAGGCAGCCAGTATTGCAGCCATGCCTACCACAAGACCATTAAGCAGCATCAATTTATAGGCTCAATGAGCGGCAAAGGCAACTGTTTCGATAACGCTCCGATAGAAAGCTTCTGGGGCACATTAAAGAATGAGCTGGTATATCATCAAGACTATAAAACAAGGTTCACAGCCATCAATGATATTATCAGTTATATCGAGCTGTACTACAATCAGACGAGGATTCAAAAGGGTTTGGGCTATCAATCGCCAAGACAGGTGTGGTTTGATTATTATCGTCAAGCTGCGTAACTAAAATCTCCCAAGTTTATGTGTACGGATTTGACGGCAGGGGTCAAGACCTGTTACAGCTGAACCTCCATAGGCTATACTAATAACGTAATTATCATTCTTACCTGCGATATAGCTTGAATTTAAATCGAACCCTGTAAATATTGCTTTATCTTTTGATAAGCTCATTCCTCATCATTAATTTTGCTAAGCATCTTAAAAAAATTATGAGTGGCATTGGCTTCTAAGCCGTTGTAATTCACAAGAACCAATTCATACAAGTCCTCTGTCGTTGGATCATTGTTGATATTTATCAGACCTTGTATACCAACTTTGACTGACACATCGCTATGCTCTGATACGAACTTTATGAGCTGTTGTCTAAGCTGTTCTTGACGTTCGTTTCTGGTGATAATAAGTAGCTCACCACCTGAAACTTCTAATATAAGCTTATCACCTTCAACTCTTAAATCGCCAAAGTATCGATCTGTCCCTCCTTCATACTCACTGATCGGAATGTCATCAGGATTGGTCGCAAAATCTTCAAAGTATAGCTTGTTCTGATCTTCTGCGAGCTCTTCGAGGTACTCTAATCTCAACTCTTCTGCGGTCTCGGACGTATTATCAGCATAAGAAGTATCAGCTGCCATAGCAAGTTGCGACTGACTAACTCCTATCGTAAATAGTATGGAAACGCACAGCCACATTTTAAATAAGGTCTTTGGAATTGAATGATTTAACATATATAAAGCTCATTTGTTATTAGTCATTGATAAGGCGTAAGTTATCTATCTTAATCGTCTACCTGATTGGTCTCGTTAAAATACCAGATGGTTTTCCATTCAAGTCGCCTCATCTTCGGCATGATGTCGCCTGCTTTAAAGTGTTTGACATCCTGACTCGATGGTGACCACCAGTATCCTGTGTGCGGACAAGGTTTACCTGACTCGCAGCGTAAGCGTTTTGGTGCAACATTTTTGCTACCACCGCCACTATCAGCGATACGCTCAACGAGCATCCAAGTGACAGGCGCCATGCCAACCGCTTGCATGGTTTCAGGGTCATAACCGACATAGGCTTCATTTGCCAACATGCCATCCAATAACACTTGAGCACTGGCATCTGCTCTACTAGGTACATAGATACCTGCAACAGGGACAACTTCATCTAATTCAACGCTATATTGAGGATTGAGGCGATAAATAGGCCACGATTCAGGTGGGTTAAGGGGTCCTCTTGACTCAGTAGTGTATCGTTCAATTAAACTACCTATTTTCCAACCAAAATAACTGGTTATTTCCATATTAAAAGCACGCAAACTCGCCTCTTGGCGCCACTTCTCATAATCCAGTTGTTGCTGCTCTGGCATCCAGTCGATATCATAATCCATACTGATAGCGCGAAAATCACTCTCAACATTACCGCCATATCTTATTGCTATTAAATCGCCATTTAACAGCTCTTGATAGCCAACATTAAGACTATCTAAGGTGCTACGCAGGTTTGGCAATACCCGCTCGCCCCAGACAATGTCAGGTTGTCTGTTGATAGGACGCGTTCGGTAATCAAAGGGCAAGTCATTGACAAATAGCTCAAGCGCTTGCTCTGCTGCTTCTAGCATAGTTGCGAAGGCATCGCGCATCTCTTTAAAGTAAGCAGGTGAGCTATAGCGCTCTAATAAGTAAATCTCTTGCGGTCTTATGATGTAGTTATTCATTGTTTACTCACTTATACCAGTTTTGTTTGAGGGTTGGCACGCCAACCATGTCTGTATTTTCTGAGCCTTTTAAGTTAGCACCATAGCCCCATCCTGTCTTTCTGCGTGGTTTTACTTTGCTTTTAACTAGCTGGGCTGGATCAAGTACAATTTGTGTGCCGCCTCCTTCTAATACGTACATAGCACCGCGTCCATTAGCAGTTTGGATTTGACCTTTGCTATCTTTAAGTACTTGACTGGCGGTTTTGCCTTCCCAAACTTTCATACCACCTTTAGGTACAATGTACTGGACGACCTCACCATTACTATTCCAGCTCGCCCACACTGCAAAACGTCTTCGCCAATCTTCTCTTTTTTTCAATTTTGCATACTCTAATGCTTTCATCCAGCAAATACTGTTATCATTACTAGTAGGGTCAACAACACGATATAATATGGTACCTTCTGGAAGATTTACCGCTTTGATAGTATTAAAAGTCTTAAAAGCACTATTCAAAGGCATGCTAGCACTACTAGAAATATTGGGATACCCTTTAGGTATTTTGGGACAAACATCTAATTTGGGATATTTAATATTTCTAGTGACATCTACCCATTTAGGCGAACTGATTTTTATAAGTTGCACCTCACCGTCAGTATGAACTTTTCTAAAATTCGCGATGTTTGTCAGATTAGTAACTGCTTTATACCCACCTTCGGTATCTAAACGTATTGCTAGCCGTTCTAAAAAGTCTTGCACAGGTGCTAAAAAATCACCAAGACGCTTATTAGCCCTATTTCGTACATTTACCACTACTTTAAGCATGTCTCCTGCTTTTTTACCTATACCTGAGCTGCCATATTTTTGTACAAATTCTACGGTTTCTTTTAGATAGCTAATATGCTCATCAAATACTGCTAAAATCTGCTTCTTATCAACCTTGGCTTTTAAACCTCTTAGTTGCTTAGCTGACCACCTATATACGTTCCCAGACGCTTCTTTGCTAATTAACTTTTTAACTTCAGGACGTCCTAAAAACTTGTTAAGCGCTTTTATACCTTGCTCAATAGCAGGTTCAACTGTCTTATAGATTAAGCTACCTGAAAATTTGCCAGCTTTGGACAAAGGGCGCATCATAAAACGTCTAATAGGAGCAAGTAAAACTTTAAATATTCCCTTAAATAACGATCCCAAGACTGGAAACAAACCAATTAACGTCAGAATTAAACCTATCCATGCCCAAGGATTACTGTCATCTTCATTTATTTTTTTACAGTTTGCGCAGATATCTCGAACATCACAGATCTGGTCTACCAACGGAATCATAGAAACGACAGTACCAGTAACGACTTGAGCAGTAGAAGGTTCCGACGCAAAATCACCTTGTATGACTACCCAAAGCCAATCGGCAATATCATTTGCTGTTTCTTTACCCTTTTGCGCAGCGCCATTAACAGGTGCCATAAACCATGCAAGCGCATTTGAAAGTTCTTTTTGTGTAGGTAAAAATCCCATAATTGTACCTTCTATTATTTAATAAAGCTTTTAGCAGCTTCTAAAACCTTAAGAAATGAATCAGGATTAGGGTCTTCAAAGTCTTTTTCTTCATATTCAACACGGTTGGCTTCTTCGGGCACATTATTGTGATGTGCTTCACCTTTTCTATCGAGTCGTCCTTTAATAACTTGACCACCATCAAAGAATATTTTGTAGCCAATATCAGGCACACCTTCACCATCAACTCCTAAAAGTTTAAGACCAATCCAGTTTTCCATTTCTACAGATGGTAAATAAGGCAGTTCTGTTTTAACTCCACCCCCACTCTCCCAATCCACTTTACTCGCTTTATAGCCAACTTGAGCAGGCGTGATAAACGTAACATTGCCACCTGAT
Source organism: Psychrobacter sp. AOP5-GZ1-6 (assembly GCF_052376345.1). Classification (NCBI taxonomy): domain Bacteria; kingdom Pseudomonadati; phylum Pseudomonadota; class Gammaproteobacteria; order Moraxellales; family Moraxellaceae; genus Psychrobacter; species Psychrobacter sp. AOP5-GZ1-6. The sequence continues at coordinate 9,840 of NZ_JBQSVP010000106.1, forward strand.
ATCTCAATACCGCTGCCTGCGGCTTTCAGCGTTAGCGTATCAAGCGCGATAATCTCAATACTGTCACGGCTATGGATGCGTAGTACTTGCTCACTATCGAGCCGCATCTTGCTTTGATGGGCTTGTATGGTCACATCGCCATGAGCGGCGGTGTGGGTCTGTGCTTTATTACTGTAGTAGTGAATATCTCCTGCCACTAACTGATTGATCTGAGTCTGGCTGTGGTAGTGGGTGCTGTCTGTGGCATGACTGTGACTGCTCTTGGTGCTGGTGTGCTGGCTATGTTGTCCTGTAAGCAGGGCAAGGTGACGCTGAGAGTCAATCAGAATATTCGGCTGCTGCCATTGTCCTGATGTGCTTAGGGTGCTGTCATTAGTGTCTTTGCTAAAGGCGGCAAAGGGAGTTTGGCTGTCGTCTTTGCTATTACTATTCGCTTTACTCTGTTGATTAATGTTACTACCCTCAAACCCTACTACCTGATGGGTGTCTCTAAGACTTTGATAGGCGCTTTGATGCTGATCGGCAGTCTGCAATCGGCTATGACTGTGATGACTCATGTGAGCGTTTGCACTGGCGCTTTGGCTACTGATATGTAGTCCTGTACTGCCTTGTAGTGCGCCTGCTGCTATTGTCTCTATACTGATGCCCTGTCCACGTGCTTGACCACGAGTATGGTCGGTGTGCTGATACAGATGTCCAATAGTTAGACTACTTTGATAGCTGCTGCTATAGACGTTAATCTGCGGACTGTCAGGATGGGCGTCAAACATGAGCTGGTTATAGCCATTAGTGACGCTGTCTTTGGTGGCATCGCCTGTACGACTGCTGTCGATGCTTTGGGTTTTGATGCCGTCTATGGGGTAAGCATGGCTTTGGTTAATGAACCAAGCCGGACTGGTGGCGTCGATGGCATCTGAGTCACTAACGATGCTGTTGTGCTGAGCATCGATATTGCCTTGTCCGTTATGGGTGCTGCCGATGATGATGGGATGGGTTAAGTCACCACCGATGAAGTCGATGAGGACATGCTGTCCATGACGCAGAGGATGGGTCTGTCCCATGTGGTCGGCGACGAGGTGACTGGCGATGGGTATCCAGTGGCTGCTGTCGTCGCTACTATCTTCACTTTGCCAGTGGTAACGGATATGAGCGCGGTGGTTGCGGTCATTATCTACCGCACTACTGCTATGGGTGTCTATGATACTAGCGCTCATCAGACCTGTCAGACTCGGATGCGGTTGTCCTAGTCGGCTAAGCTCCTCTTCGTAGGGAATGTGGTAGTGATGCGGAAATGGCAGATAGCAAGCCGTGATGTGGTTGT
>NZ_JBQSVP010000107.1:0-11148 GCF_052376345.1 Psychrobacter sp. AOP5-GZ1-6
ATTATACGGAGTTTGAGATATAAAACAAGGGGGAATACTAAATAACCTTAATCTATTTATTGAAGGTAGCAACAAACTCATAAAAAAAGAGCCTACCTAACGGTAAGCCCTTTGATATACGATAATTTGATATACGACAATATACGATTTTTCAATATAGGTGTTATAGAAAGCAGTATTAGCCTTTTACTTTCGTTTTAACCGTCGTTACGATTCCTGACAAGGCGTAGATAATACCAATGGCTAGTATACCGACAGGAATATCATATAACACGATACTCATGATCAGCACACCAATGATCAGCACTACGAAAGGTACTTTCTTTTTGTCAAACTCTTTAAAGCTATAATATTTGACGTTACTCACCATTAGTAAACCACAAATCACTACCCAGCTCGCGAATAATAGCATGACCGCTGTATCGTACTGACCAATCCATTCATTATGATCGACAGCAACCATGACAGCAGAAGTAACTAAGATAGCAGCAAGTGGACTGGCCAAACCAACAAAGTACTTTTTATCAACTTCGCCAATCTGTACATTAAACCGTGCAAGACGAAAAGCACCGCAAGCCGTGAATACAAAAGCACAGCCGATACCGATACGCCCTAATGGCTCTAAAGCAAAGCTATAAATCAAAATGGCTGGTGCCACGCCGAACGCTAACATATCTGCTAAAGAATCATACTGCTCACCAAAAGGGCTTTGGGCGTTAAGCATACGCGCGACACGACCATCAGCACCGTCCAGAATAGCAGATAAGAAGATAGCTAAAGATGCTTTATAAAACTCACCTTGGGTACTGGCCAAAATTGAATAAAATCCTGACAGTAGTGATAAGGTTGTAATCAAATTAGGTGCTAAATAGACACCACGACTCACTATACGCTGACCTTCAGCAACTTCTGCCTCAATCACCTCAAACGTCAAACCATCATAACTGTCATTATTCGCTAGGCGGATATTGAGATCTTGTTCATCAATAAAAGGCGGCTGAGCTGCTGCACGATCTTGTGATACCTCTTCATTTGGCGTCGAGTTATTTGATTGTTCTTTGGGTGATTGCAGGTTAGTCATTTGAATATCCTTATTCGCCTACTAACCAGCGCACATTGGTCGCACTATCAGGTGTTAATTCTGGCGCATCCGCTACTTTGAGTGCAGGTTGTAAGAAACGCTGTATCTCACGTGCATGGTTATCAAACTGCCAAGGCGGGTTGATTACCAATAGACCCGTACCGTTGAGACCAACGGCAACGTCATTCGGATAAACATTCAATTCGCAAACCAACTGACGGCGCATCTCAGTACGTTTCAGCTTTTTGTAAAACAACTCAACGGCTTCAATGTTTTTGATAGGGAACCAAAGCGCATAAGTGCCTTGTGGCCATTTATTATAAGCAGCAACCAACAAGTCAATGAGGCGGGTAAAGTCTTTATGCTCTTGCTCATACGGTGGATCCAGAAAAATCAGACCGCGTTTTTCTTTTGGTGGAATAACTGCAGTAATACCTTCAAAGGCGTCACGATGATGAATACCAATTGGCAGTTTATACAGCTGATAATTCAGCGCATCATATTCGCTAGCTTTGGCCTCAAAGGCTTCGCCACGAACGCCTGCATCTGGATTTTGTTCAACATGATGAGCAATCCACCAAGGAGATCCCGGATAAACTTTATTGTCATAAGTAAATCGAGCTTGCTTGATACCTTCCATATACTGCTTGACGGCAGCAGGCGCTTTTTCGGTATCCGCATTTAGTAAAGCTTGAATACCACCTTTGGCTTCACCTGTCTTACGCGACTCCTCACTGCTTAGTGAATACAGTCCACGACCGCCATAAGCGTCAAGCACATAAAAAGGTTTGTTTTTTTGCCCTAATTGATTAAGTAATTGCACCAATAAAATGTGTTTGACCACATCAGCAAAGTTACCAGCGTGGTAGGCGTGTTTATAGTTCATAATCTCAAAAGTTTAAATAAGAAAAATTGCATCTATGGTAGCATAGGCAGAATAAAATATAATGTGGTTTTGGTAAGTACTTTCAATAAAAAGTATTGATTGCTGGTTGATTAATCGCTAATCGACAATAATGAGACGACATGACTAAAATTATTAGTAACCTTAATGTGACAGGGTTGATGGTCAAGCATCCAATAGGTGCTGACAATCCACCTTTGCTTGCGCCCTGTGTTCATGAGACAAAAGATAAATCATCCACTCAGCACACCTTGCAAATATCTGACTTTGCTGTTCGTTGGGAGGATAAACTGACGGATGAACAGCTCGATAAGTTTGTTAATGATGGTTGGCTCATCATTGATGATGTGTTTAGTCGTACTGCGTTATTAGCCTTGCAAGCAGAAAGTGGGTTTATTGAGTATCGTGATGCTGAGCTGACCGCGGGTGTGCGTCTCAGCGATATTCGCGGTGATAGAATCCGCTGGATTACCGAAAACTTCTTTGCAGGCTATTACTATCTACAAAGCATCAACGCTTTGGCCTCGCTATTCAATCGTAGCTTGTTCGCTGGTATTCGTCATAGTGAAGCGCATTATGCCTGCTATCCGGCAGGATTTGGCTATCAATGGCACAGTGACAACCCTACTGGACGTGACGAGCGCGTTATTTCAGCCGTGTTTTATCTCAACGATCAATGGTCATCTGATAATGGTGGCGCATTAGAAGTCGTCGACAAACATGGCGTTCATCACAATGTTTTGCCAGTTGCTAACCGACTGGTAATATTTGATAGCGACTTGCAGCATCAAGTACAAATCGCCCATAGGCAACGCTATTCTATTGCAACTTGGATGCGCCGCGATAGCTTAGTGCCCTTTGTTGAAGAACATCCGTAGATTATTATCTAGCTTGTGTATAAGCAATATATTCTAGGATTTGTTGAACTTTCAAATGTGGTGGTGCTATTTTAGCGACCAGCAGTCCTAATATTTGAATATTTAACAGACCCTACTCGTCTATCGAATTGTCTATCGAAAAAAGTATTAAAAATTAACTTGATAACCAAAAGGTTCGTTTATGTCTGACATTAATCACCAAACATCTCCTTCTCAACAAACAACGCATCAACAAGAAACATTAGATTTGAGCATCGAACTGCTTGAACGTCCTTCAGTGACGCCAGATGATGATGGTTGCCAAGATATCTTGTCAGAAAGATTAAAACAAGCAGGTTTTGACTGTGAGTTTATGTACTATGGCGATAGACAAGCAAAAGGTGAGCACGCTGAAGTCAAGAACTTGTGGGCACGCCGTGGCAGCACCGATCCTGTCATTTGTTTTGCGGGTCATACTGATGTCGTGCCAACTGGCGATGAAAGTAATTGGACATATCCGCCATTTACACCAACCATCGCTGACGGCTACTTATGGGCGCGCGGTGCCGCTGATATGAAAACAGGTATTGCCGCTTTTACTATCGCATCTGAACGTTTTGTGGCCAATCACCCTGAGCACAAAGGATCAATCGCCTTTTTAATCACTTCTGATGAAGAAGGTCCTTCTATCAATGGTACGGTCAAAGTAATCGAAACCTTAGAAGCGCGCCAAGAAAAAATCACCTATTGCTTGGTTGGTGAACCATCGAGTACCGATACGCTGGGCGATATTATCAAAAACGGTCGCCGTGGCTCATTGGGTGCTGAGCTTACCGTTACGGGTAAACAAGGTCATGTGGCCTACCCGCATCTGGCTTGCAATCCAATTCATGCAGCGATGTCAGCACTGGCTGAACTGACCTCTACTGCATGGGACAGTGGTAACGATTACTTCCCTGCGACGTCGCTGCAAATCTCTAATATCAATGGCGGCACTGGCGCAACCAACGTGATTCCTGAAGCCTTAAACGTTGTCTTTAATTTTCGTTTTTCGACAGAAACCACTGAAGATGAGCTAAAGGCAAAAACGCATGCTATTTTTGATAAGCACTTTGCCAATAGCAAAGCGAGCTACGATATTCATTGGAAATTATCTGGTCAGCCATTTTTGACTCCTGAAGGTAAGCTGGTTTCTGCCTGTCAAAAGGCGATTAAACAAGTAACCGATACTGATACGACGCTATCAACTTCTGGTGGCACATCAGATGGCCGCTTTATCGCACCAACAGGTGCACAAGTCGTTGAACTGGGTGTGCGTAATGCGACGATTCATCAGGTCGATGAAAAAATAGAAGTGGATGATTTGGGCAAACTGGCGCAGATTTATGAAGGTATTTTAGAAAATTTATTGCTAGATTAACAGCTCCTTATTATCATTGAAAAAGCGCCAAATCTGAATTAGATTTGGCGCTTTTTTATTACTTTAACCAACTCAATAAATACCAGATTTACTCAATACCAATATAGACATCGACTTGACCGTATTCTAGATTACCATCGATATAATGTTCAAAATCCACCTTAAAAGTGCGGGTATGCTCACAATCTGGTGCATTGAAATACTCCCAAGCACTTTCCCATGCATTCATCACAGTATTTGGCATGTGCCCTTCTTGAGAAAATACCAAGTACTTGCCTGCAGGAATCTCAACTGTTACTAGCTTACTAGCATTGGCCACACTGTCGCTGCCTGACTGAGCGTCTTGCTCGCTAGCGGTTTTCCAACTGGCCACAACGTCAAACGCTCCTGCTAGATCATCGCTTTCGTAGTTGTGATAGACACCATAAATATCTTCACCTTCAGGGAGCTGACCGACATGGTTTTGATAAAACTTTTGCCATAACCGACCTAACTTAGCCGTTTCATGGCTTATTTCAGCATTATTAGTGGTACGAACGCTGATACCGCTACAAGCTATTGCTTCTGGTAGCTCTTTAATTTGTGATGTCATGATGCGGCCTTTTCTATCTGTTTATTTAGTCTTCTATTTCTATTAATGCTAATACTGGTACTGAAAAGCCTAACGATCAATCTGCTTCATCAATCCAGTTCATTTGAATGGCTTCTAGGATGCCTTCATTTGATTTTTGCGGATCATCATCGAAGCCTTCTAGTTCAGTAACCCAGCGATGCAAGTCCGTAAAACGAATGTATTGCGGATCTGTTTCTGGGAATTTTTCATAAAGCTCAATAGCGATATCTAAGCTATCTGTCCATTTTAATTTTTGCGGGATCATAGTGGCTCCTCATTTTTAACCATTTTAATAAGATAGTCTTGATAAGATAGTTTTAACAATTTGATGGATACTATTTTATCAAAATTCAGCAAATGATTATAGCCAAGTTATTTATATGTCAGCTTATGATATCTACACTGGTTTGGCAGACTTTAAAGCAGATTGGTGTGTGTTCCATGTGGTAATCGTATCAGTCATATGCTCCCCTACCATATCCAATATTTCTGGCGTACATTTGCCTTTTTTGTCTGCAAAAATAAACTTGGTCATACCAATACTCATCAGCTGGTTTTTTACAAAGAAACGATGCTCAAAATATACGTACTTCTGATCCCATCCTGCGACTGTACTACTAAGTGTCACTTTATCCAAAAACTTGATTGGTTTTAGATAGACCATCTCCTGCATAGACATGATCCAATTCAATTTTTTAATGCCTTTTTGGTGACAGCGCGCCATGACCCAGCGTGTGATGTTTAGCTCAATGAATGATAAATAACGATAATTAGGCAGGTGATCACGAAACCCCATATCATGCGGTAATACTCGATAGTGACGGACAGTCGGTTCGATCAAGGTTTCTATACTAATGCCCTCACCCGTTGACTGCTGCTTGAGTTGTTGCTTTAGTAAACTGACCATAATAAAAAAACGTATTAACATATTCATAAGCAGCTCTCTTACCTTTTATTTTTTATACATAATGATAAAATATGAATGCTTCATACTTTAACGCAAAAAAGCCACCTGAGTGACTTTCTTTATTTAAAAACTTATCTGTAAATAATAATAGCTAAAAACATAGCTTAGAGATTAATGACCGCCGCCATTGATAGTACGTACCATCTCTTCGACCATTTTCTTGGCATCACCAAATATCATCATGGTTTTGTCCATGTAGAACAAGCTGTTATCAAGACCTGCATAACCAGTACTCATTGAGCGCTTGATGACCATGACCGTCTGGGCTTTACTGACTTCTAGAATCGGCATACCAAAGATTGGTGAGGTAGGATCATCTTTCGCAGATGGATTCACAACATCATTTGCACCAATAACCAAGACCACGTCTGTACTCGCGAAATCTGAGTTAATCTCGTCCATTTCTAAAATATCATCGTAAGGTACATCCGCTTCAGCCAACAGGACGTTCATGTGCCCTGGCATACGACCCGCAACTGGGTGAATGGCAAAACGAACATTAACACCTTCTTCTTTTAATAACTCATACAACTCTTTTACTGCATTCTGTGCGCGGCCTTGCGCCATTCCATAACCTGGTACGATAACCACGTTACTGGCATTAGACATGAGAAACCCTGCATCTTCTGCTGATCCTGCTTTGTAGTTCTTTGGCGCACCATCATCTCCGCCTGCAGCCACGGCTGACGTACCCATACCACCAAACAAGACATTGAGTAGCGAGCGGTTCATGGCTTTACACATGATATAAGACAAAATCGCACCTGATGAACCGACTAGCGAACCTGCGATAATCAGCATCGAGTTACCAAGGGTGAAACCAATACCTGCTGCTGCCCAACCTGAGAACGAGTTCAATAGTGATACCACTACTGGCATATCACCGCCACCGATTGGCGCAATCCACATCCAACCAAAGATAACCGCAATCACTGCCATCGCATAAAATGCTGGTAATGAATCAGTGACGAAATACACGCCGCCAAAACCAATCATCGCAATGAATAATAGCGCTTGGACAGGTTTTACCCAGCCGCCGACCAGTGTTTTCGCCCAGCTTTTTGCTGCCAATTTACCAAAGGCAAAGACTGAAGCTGAAAAAGTAATCGCACCGATGAAGCAACCAATAAATAGCTCAACACGGGCAACGGCACCATGCTGCTGCTCAGTGTGCAACACTGTCGCAAGTGCAATCGCAACCGCTGCCAAACCGACAAACGAATGCATCAAGGCAACCGTTTCTGGCATTTGAGTCATTGCGACTGTTTTCGCTTTCCACATGCCAACGACAGCACCCAAAATCATCGCTCCGATAATCAACCAAAGCACAGGGCCTTCTGCTAAAAAAAATGTGGTCACGACAGCAATCGCCATCGCTGCCATACCAAAACGATTACCACGGATAGCCGTCTTTGGACTAGATAAACCACGTAGAGTTAAAACAAAAAGGATAGCGCCGACCAGATAAAACCAATCCGCATTTGCCGCAATCATTGCTGAAAAATCATTCATGCGTCGCCTCCAGTTTCAGTCGTATTCGCTTCAAGAACGGGTGCTTTTTTTGGTTTCGGTTTAAACATGGCAAGCATACGCTCAGTCACGGCAAAACCACCGAAAATATTGATACTGGCAAGAAATACTGCAAAGGCACCCAGCAGACTGGTCGGTGTGAACATCGAGCCCTCAATCGTGACCGTTTGTAGCATCGCACCGACGATAACGATACTTGACAAAGCATTGGTTACTGCCATCAATGGCGTGTGCAATGCAGGCGTAACGCCCCAAACCACGTAGTATCCAACAAAAATAGCGAGCACAAATACAGTGAAAATCGCTACAAATGGTGTGCTACTCATGGCAGCACCAGCTGGCGCTGCCGCTAAAATAGTGGCAATCATTTAATCCTCCTAAAATTTATTCATATCTGGCAAATGTGTGGTGACAAAATGTATGGCAATAAGCTATAAAAACTTAGCTCGTCAAGCCTTAGCGTTTAGCGAGGCGTACTTGACTGTCATGTGTCACTGCCAGAGCTCCTTGAATCTCGTCTTCCATGTTTAGCGTAAGCGTCAATGCGCTTGCTGAATCACTACCGTTATCGTCTGTAGTGTCAGGTGTGATTAGCGTGGTGATAAAATTGACCAGGTTATTGGCATACAAATCTGAAGACTGTGCGGCGAGCATCGAGGGAATATTAGCCGCACCAACGATACGTACGCCGTTATCTGTAGTGATGGTTTCGTTGGGTACGCTGCCTTCGACGTTACCACCAGTACCAGCCGCCATATCGATCAGTACTGAACCGGCCTTCATTTTGGCAAGGGTTGCGCCGTGTACCAGGCGAGGGGCGTTACGACCAGGAATCTGCGCGGTGGTAATGACGATGTCAGCATTGCTGAGTGCTTTGTCTACGACAGCGGATTGTTCTTTGATGTATTGTTCAGATGGCGTCCACGCATAGCCACCGGTAGACTTGGCTGTCTCAGCCTCTTCTGCGCTCATCGGTACATCAAGCCATTTACCACCAAGTGACTCCACTTGTTCGCGTGCAGTCGGACGTAGATCACTGGCTTCTACCACTGCACCCAAACGCTTTGCCGTCGCAATCGCCTGCAAACCGGCAACACCAACGCCCAAGATAACGACCTTGGCTGGTTTGACTGTACCTGCTGAGGTCATAAACATCGGGAATGGACGTGAATACTCATTGGCGGCCAGCAACACGGCTTTATAACCAGCAAGGTTGGCCTGAGATGACAGTACATCCATATTCTGTGCGCGTGACAGAGTACGAGGCAATAATTCCATCGCAAATACAGTCGCGCCTTTGGCGGCATAAGTGTCAAGCTGAGTGTTGCGATATGGATCGAGCATGCCAATGACGATCTGACCAGACGACAAGCTTTGGGTGGCTTCAGCTGGTAAGTCATTGACGGTGGTAATAATCTTAGACTGGGTAATCACCTCGGTGCGACTACTGGCAATGTCGGCACCCGCAGCCTGATACAACGCATCAGCATAATATGCTGCCTGACCTGCACCTGACTGAATGACGACTTCAAATCCGAGTTTACGCAATTTTTTGACTGCGTCTGGGGTTATGGCTACACGTCTCTCGCTCGTGATATCTGCACTGATTACACCGATTTTCATACCGTCTCCTTACTTATGTCAAATGACTATATTTACGTCCCACAACTACCGTTGATATTAATACCCTCAGCACCTAAAACAGCACAGTGGACATAAACCTCTAGTCGTGATTAATCCATTAGAGCGACCAAAGAACTATCAATTTAATAAATGATATATAGTTTTTCATCATGCCTTTTTATTATAGAGATATCGTTCGTCAAGTTTCATCGTCTAATGATGACGCACAAGTAAAAGAAAAATTCAGTGATTTGTGTCATCTCTCAATCTTTATTGTTATATTGAGAATTTTTATTTTTCAGAAATACACAATATTTTGTACCATCTAGCCTATCGATATTCTTCGTAACCCTTTAAATTTATACATATTCTAAGCCTAATATAAAAAACCTAAAACAGTGATGAGTCAGTCAATTTCCTCCTCTAACTACCGTATAATAGAAACAATAAACATTTTGATACCTCCATTGTTAATTTGGATTATTGACTCACTATAATAAGGAGTAACCATGTACTTTGTACTTTCACCTGCCAAATCTTTGAACGAAACAGATGCCATACCAATCAATATGGGCAACTACTATAGTCAGCCTGAGCTGATTGAACACTCGCAAGCATTGATGAAAATACTAAAATCAAAAGAGCCAATTGATTTGCAAGAATTGATGGGAATCTCTGATGATTTAGCACAGCTCAATGCTGAGCGTAATCATCAGTGGAACTGGAGTAAGGATCAGCCATTCACCGTTGACGCAACTGCTAATGTAGCCAAACCTGCAGGTTACCTATTCGATGGTGACGTCTATACTGGACTCGATATGTATCACATGGACAAAGACACAGCTATCTATGTGAATGAACATTTGGGGATTTTGTCAGGGCTGTATGGTGTGATCAAACCGCTGGATCTGATTCAGCCGTATCGCCTAGAGATGGGTACCAAGCTAGCAAATGAGCGCGGTGCTAATTTATATGAGTTCTGGGGCGAGGAAGTGACTGGCGTTATCAATACACGAATGAATGATAACGATGATAAAGTACTGGTGAATCTGGCCTCAAACGAGTACTTTAAAGCGGTAAAGAAAAAAGCATTGGATGCTGAAATTATCACCCCACGATTTGAAGACAAAAAAAACGGCCAATATAAAGTGATTAGCTTTTATGCCAAAAAAGCACGTGGTCTAATGGTCAAGTATGCCGCTGATAATAAATTGACTCGTGCTGAGCAATTAAAGCAGTTTAATTTGTCGGGATATTATTATTGTGAAGACGCTTCTGATGACAAGACGTGGACGTTTAGACGAGATGCGGTGAATCAGTAGATTAGTATAAAACTTTTCAGACCTCCATGAAAAACCCCAGCGCGCTCATCTCACTAGGGTTTTTCTATATGGGTTCGAACTAGAGGTTTATTTATATAGATAATTTGGGCTTATGAAATAAGCTCTTTATTTAGCTATTTTTTTGAGCAAGTAAATATTACGCCCTCAGTATCATCTTTTAAGGTCATATTTGATTGTGACAAAGATATAATTGAGGAAGATGCACTTATATTTTTTGGGAACATATCAGTCATATTGAATAACTGATCCATGTATGGATGACTTATATTAGTCAACTTAATATCTTCTAATATTTCAACTAATTTTTTATTATCTATCTCCCACGTGCCTGTACCGAAATAATCGTATTCAAGCGTAATGTTTTCTTTAGGATAGTCGATAATCATCGTACCAAATGTATTACTTCGTTTATTAGTGAAATAAGAAGTACCTCCTTCCATAGTAACAGTTGCATCTTCAACTTCCATTTTGACAGAATCGCAATTCCAAGTACCTACTAACTTAGAGCTATACATCTGATCAATACTTGAAAGGTCGTTTACCTTATTACTTTTAGCCATACTGGAACTATATGGAACAAACAGGGTACTAAGTGAAACAAAAGCTGTGAATAATAATTTCTTCATTAGTTTTCCAAAAAATTGAATAAGAATACTACTTTATGTATAGTTTTTACTAATACTTTGTTTCTATATTATGACTGTTAATTTTAGGATTTTCAAACTAATAATAAACATTTATCTCTTAATCTTAACCCCCGATAAGCTAAGCCTATCGGGGGTTTGTTTTGCGATGCCCACTATAATATTG
>NZ_JBQSVP010000108.1:0-10871 GCF_052376345.1 Psychrobacter sp. AOP5-GZ1-6
ATAAAAAGTTAAAAATAACCTCATATAAGGCCAATTTTTTCCTATAATTCGCAGTGTTTTAAGGAGTTTTCTTGTATGATGCTGCCATCCTTAGAATCACGTTATCGTCTTGAAAGTATTTTAGGTCGAATCTAACAATCAGCTATTTTATATTACTATTGTCAATGCGTTGATAGACGTTAATTGAGCAGCCAAAGATGGGTAAAGGTCATATTTATGAGTAGAGACACACGTCAATCCCCTAACAATCAACGCTATTTTACAGTATGGAGATGGCATTTTTATGCAGGCATGTTTATTGCCCCTTTTTTGATTATTTTAGCGGGTACAGGACTTGGCATGCTGCTTATGTCCAATACAACAGGCCGAGATAATGACCGTCTAACGGTTTCCCCTCCACAGTCTATGGTTCAAGCCCCAATTGCCAACCAAGCAAAAAACGCCCTCAAAACCTTACCAAATAGCACGCTGATTAAATATATCGCACCTCGTGATACCGAGATAGTGGCCTTGTTTCAAGTGATATCAGATGGGCATGACAATATGGTTGCGGTAAATCCGTATACCGCTGATATTGTTAAAAGTACGCCCACTAATTCGGGCTTGTACAATACTCTTGATAGCATCCATGGCGACTTGCTATTAGGGAAGGTTGGTGACTTTATTCAGGAAGCCACCGCCTCATTAACTATTTTGATGATTTTAACGGGTTGGTACTTGTGGTGGCAAAAACGTAAGTCTGTCAAAGCCATGTTGTTCGCTAATGATGCGAACCTAAAGAAAAAGCGATCATTTTTTCGTACAATTCACGCAACCTTAGGCACTTGGATATCCATTGTATTATTATTTTTCTGCATTTCAGGAATGGCTTGGGCAGGTATTTGGGGCGAGCGAATCGTACAGGCTTGGAGTCAATTTCCCGCTGGTAAATGGGGCGCCGCGCCCATGCCACTTTCGATTGACCACAGTCAGCATCATGCAGGTATGGATATGGATAATGCCGATGCCGCGCCGCACATTCATGGAGCAGCAGCAACGCCTGCAGCAACTCATGGTCGTGTATTAAATACGGGCAGTACCAAAGAGGTACCTTGGGTGCTAGAACTGACGCCAATGCCGCTGTCAGGGACAACCAAAGGTGAGAACGGTATCGCGTCCAATATCCCTATTATGATTGATACGGTAGATAGGTTTGCGCGTGAGATTGGCTTTGCAGGACGTTATCAGCTGAATCTACCACAAGGCGAGACAGGAGTGTGGACGATTAGCCAAGATTCTATGAGCTACGATATGAAAAGTCCAACGGCTGACCGTACGGTGCATATCGACCGCTATTCGGGGAAGATATTGGCTGATATCCGCTTTGAGGATTACAATGCTTTCGGCAAATTTATGGCAGCGGGTGCGGCTATTCATATGGGAACGCTAGGATTATGGAGCGTGTTAGCCAATGTGCTGTTTTGCTTATCTGTGATTGCAATTTGTGTGAGCGGTTATGTCATGTGGTGGCAACGTCGTCCTCGTAATACCAACGAAATCACTGGACTAAATCCACCAGCACGTGGTCAAAGTTTTTCTATATGGTGGCCGTTTGCCATTCCCTTGCTTGTGGTGGCTATTATATTCCCAGCTGCAATTATTATCATTGTGGCTATTGCGTTATTGGATTTTTTAGTAATTTCTCGAACCCACTTTATGCAGAAGCTGTTGAAATAAACGATACGATTAAATTTAGGTAGGCAATAGTTAAGGTTTAACAGATACTGTGCTTAATTGAGGCCACTTTTAAAAAGTGGCCTTTTTTTTGCTGTGCTATTTTTATCTATAGTGTTTGCTAACAAAAAAGTAGTGCTATCTCATGACGTAGACCTTCACTGTATCAAAAATATTTCAATACTGTATTGATAATCATTATTATTATCTTTATCATGTACAAACTCTAACGTAACAAACCATATATTTATTCAACAAGACTATTAATAAATAGCTCATTTCTCATGATGCTCTACAAAGCTAACATGTATTAGTAAGCACTATTGTCTTGAATAACTGCCTTCCCTTAAATTCTCCTCACTTTCATTGAGATACCTTTATGATTACACAAAGTAGAAAACAGCATAAACCTAACCCTTTAAGTTGGAGCGTTAAGCGAACCATGCACCTTTCAGCCATTGCTTCGTTGGCAGTAAGCTCATCTATGATCCATGCTGAAGTATCACAGCAACAACCAATCAATGACAATGGCATTGAAATCAATCGTGGCGACAATAGGTCAGAACCAAGTACCACGCTACCAACTATCGTGGTCATGGCAGAAACGAACAAACAGGTCACGGAAAATACTGACAGCTATACAATCCCTGTCACCAGTAGCGCCACCGGTATGGGCTTGTCGGCCAAAGAAACCCCGCAAGCGGTCAGTGTGGTTACTAATCAGCAAATCAAAGATCAAAACTCAACCACCCTAATAGATGTGCTTAAACGCACGCCTGCTATCCAAGTAAGTAGCGTTGATGGCGCGCGTAATGGTCTTTCATCAAGAGGCTTTGCTATCAATAGCTTCCAAATTGACGGCTTAAATACCGATTTTGTCCAGCAAGCTGCCATGGGCGAATACTCTGCCAATACCGCGATGTTTGACCATGTTGAAACCGTACGCGGCGCGACTGGTTTGATGAGCGGCTCAGGCGACCCTTCTGCCAATGTTAACTTAATACGTAAACGGGCTGATAGTAGCGTTCCAAAAACAGAGCTATCCGCCAATGTTGATCGTTATGGGCAATATGGTCTCAGTGTTGATCGTAGTCAATCTTTAGTAGAAAGTGGCGCGGTACGAGGCCGAGTGGTGGCTAGCTATCAAGATGGTGATACCTTTATCGACCGTCAAGAATTGGGTCAAAGTCTGCTTTATGCCACAGTAGATGCGGACGTGGGCGACAGCACCACGGTCAGTGTGGGTGCTAGCCGTCAACACAATAAATCAAAATCAACCATGTGGGGCGGCTTGCCAAACTATCTAAGTGATGGGTCAAAAGCGGATTGGGATACCAGTAAAAATGGCAGCGCAGATTGGACAAACTGGGATTCTGATAATACCTATTACTTTGCAGATATTGACCATGATTTTAATGCCGATTGGAACTTGACCACCAATGCCAGCTATAACGAGAATGACAGTAGTCCAAAGCTGCTTTATATGTATGCCAATGGCGACCAAGTCGTGAATCCTGATACCGGACTGATTTTTAACCTACACCCATTTCATGCCGATACCGAACGCAACCAGTTCAATGTTAAAAGCAAGTTAACCGGTAACTTTGATGCGTTGGGAAAAACGCATAAGCTCATCGTAGGCGGCTCCTATAGCAAAAGTGATCTTGATACTTTCACTTATAAGCCACCGCCTGATGGTATGTTGCCGCTCCCAGATTTTTCTGACTGGGATGGCAGTTATCCTGAACCAGAATGGGGAGCGCGCAATCGCAGCTCTGATGTCACAACCAAAGAAAAAGCCATTTTTGCAGCAACTCAGCTCAAATTATCGGATCCTTTAGCCGTGATTTTGGGAGCGCGTGTGTCTGATTTTGAACGCTCAGGTGTGCAGTATGGCCGTAACGTCAACACGGAAGCCAAACACATCTGGACACCATACGCAGGGATTACCTATGCGGTTAATGACAATCACAGTCTTTATACCAGCTACAGTGATATCTTCAAACCTCAAACTCAGCGTGATATAAACGGTAAATTCCTCGATCCTATCGAAGGTAAAAACTATGAAATCGGTCTAAAAAGTGAGTCAGATAATGGCACATTACAAAGCCAAGTGAGTATTTTCAGAATCGAGCAGGACAACCTTGCTCAACTCGATGGCGGTCAAATAATACCCGGCACCGATCTGGAAAAAGCCTACTACGGAGCAAAAGGTGCCACCAGTCAGGGCGTAGAAGTACAAGTGTCTGGTCAAATCAGCGACCAACTACAAGCGAGTGTTGGTTATACGCATTTTAATGCTGAAGACAACAAGGGCAAAACCATCAATACTGGCTTTGCTGATACCACGCTGAATCTGTTTGCCACTTATAATCTTGATCATATCATTCCTAATTTAACTATTGGCGGCGGCGTTGACTGGTCAAATGGATACTATGGTATTGTCAAAAACCCTGTGACGAAACAATCTGAAAAGTACGGTCAAGATGACGTGACGCTTGCCAATATCATGGCAAGATATAGCTTTAACGACAATCTTGAAGCGCAGGTTAATGTGAATAATTTGTTCAATCAAAAGTATCTTGCGGGCAGCACTTTTAGTGAATTGACTTACGGTGAGCCTTTGAATGTAGTCGGCAGATTAACCTATCGCTTTTAATCTTTCGCTTTTCACTTTTATGCCGATCATGACCTTTCACTTTCATACGCAGGCAGTCACATGAGTAAGCGCCGTAGCAGTCATGGTTTTTATCTACCTGAGTTTAAAGTCCTCAGTCGTATTTTTTTAGCGATTATTGGTAGCTATGGCATCGCGGTGCTTACGAGTTTGACGTTTTTGACCTTACCTATAGATGAGATTTCTGCCATCTATTGGGGTCAAATTGCTAGCGTTGTCGTATGTGCGCTCATCCTTGTCTTAGTATTTTCTTTGCGTCGTTTATGGCTGGCATGGACACTGATCGTCGGTATTGCAGGGATATTAGGGGTGATTGATTATGTCGCTATTTAGATTTTTCTTACCATCAGGCTGTTATTATGCCCTCAGACTCTACTAAGACCCAAACTGCCACAATGAGTAATATTCAGACAAAGGGTAAAACTAAAGTGAAGGGCTATCGAGTCATTTTATCTGACGTCCATACTTGGTTTGGCCTGTTATTAGGTTGGTTGCTGTTTACCATTTTTCTGATGGGCACGGTCAGTTATTTTAATAATGAGCTGACAGCATGGATGCAACCTGAAATTCCGGCACGCTCTCAGCAAACGCCATTCACGTCTTCAACATTTACGCACAACCAAAATGTGACAAATCTAGAAGATAAGTCAGATGGTTTTGCTATGGCAATCGCTCACTTACAGCAAACCCAAGCCCATGCCAAAAACTGGTTTATTGCTAAAGATATTAATGGCGATAATATTGCTCAACGTCTACATATTAATGTGACTACAGATGACAAAAGGCTAAAATATCAGTTTGATACGCAAACCCAAATGGCATATACACCAAGAGATACCGTAGGCGGTCACTTCTTTTATCGTATGCATTTTGATTTGCATTATATGAGTGTGATATGGGCCAGAATTATCGTCGGTATAGCTTCTATGATGATGTTGATTGCTATTATCACAGGCGTTATTGTCCACAAAAAGATATTTACGGATTTTTTTACCTTTCGTTGGGGTAAGGGGCAACGCTCGTGGCTTGATGCGCACAATGCTTTTTCTGTGCTGCCAATACCGTTCCATTTGATGATTACCTTTACCGGCATCATAACCTTAATAACCTTATATATGCCGTGGGCAGGCATGGTATCTGGGGTAGATAATGAGCAGTTTTTTAAGGAAATTTACTCTTATCGGGCAGCGGATGCAACCGAGTTACAGGCTGCCCCTATGGCTAGTATTGCTCCATTGCTTGCCACGACACAATCTGATTGGCAAAAACGCAACCCTAATTATACCGTGACCAGTGTCAGTATTAATCATCCCAATACTGACCAAAGTATGATTATTATCGACGGTAAAGCTGAGCATCAATTATCAACGTTAGGGGTATTTCGTATTTATGATGGGCAAACAGGGGAAGTACTCAAAGACAGTCGACCGCCGCCGCTCGCTGTCCAAACACAAGCGGTCATGATAGGTTTGCATGCAGGACGCTTTGCGGATAATTGGTTGCGTTGGTTGTACTTTTTATGTGGCGCAGCGGGCTGCGGTATGATTGCAACAGGCTTAGTGCTTTGGACGGTTAAACGTCGCCGCCAATTATTCACTATAGATAAGCCTGATTGGGGATTTTGGTTAGTAGAAAAGCTCAATATTGCGACGCTGGCGGGATTGCCTTTAGCGATGATAGGTTTTTTATGGCTCAATCGTCTATTGTCGTTAGAGTTATTAGGGCGAGGCAAGTGGGAGGTAGATGGGTTTTTTATCATCTGGGCGTTTGGTTTCTTGCTGACGTTATTACTCTCTAGTCGTCATGCATGGCGTCTATTATTATCATTAATTACTCTATTACTTTTATTCACACCGCTACTCAACAGCCTAACTACCGAGCGCGGATTGCTTCACAGTATCTTGAGCGTCGATGTGCTGTTTATCAGCTTTGACGTTATGTTTTTTATTCTAGCGCTGCTGTTTGCTTATATTACTTATGTGGTCAGTTTTAAGAAAGCATCTCACCAGCAAAAAATAAAGTCGCCTAGTCGTTCAAAGCTTCAGATGGAAAATGTATAGTATGTCTAACGCGCTGTTATCTGGATTGCTATTGGCATTTAATCTGCTAGGTATGATGGCATTAATGATGACCAGTAAAAGACATAGGAATAAGTTTCATCTCAAACGGCCACTCTTAGTCGCCGTAAGGTCAAACCTGCTATCTCATCATGATGAGCAGAAACGATATATCACTAAACAGCAAAGGTTACGATGGCTGGGATTGCTACTGCTATTGATAGGTTTCATTTTCCCTTTTTTTGCACCTCATACTGGTTATTTTATCGTTGTCTGGTTTGCTAGCTTAATCGTAGCAGCAGGAGTTGTATATTTAAGCATGGTTATTTATGAAAAACTGGCATAGCCAGTTTATATAAAAGCGCCAAATTCAAAATAAAATGCTGCTATAAAATTTCCCCGCTTGCAGTATGCTTTGATATTAAACATTTTAATAGTACGACTTATTAGCAATTATTCTAGCTGAGCAATTACTCTAACATAGCAATGGCGTCCGCACTGGCGCGTTGGCGTTCTTCTGCATTTAACTCTGTCAGCTTTCCTTCTTTCATCATCAACAAGCGGTCGGCATGCTCAAAATAACCGTCGTCATGACTGATAATAAACAGCGTTTTCCCCATGGCTCTTAATTCAGGAATCAGCGTTTGATAAAATACTCGGCGAAAAGCAGGGTCTTGGTCAGCAGCCCATTCATCGAGCAGCAGAAAGTCCTTTTGTTCGGTGACAGCGAGCAGCATGGCCAAGCGTTTGCGTTGTCCTTGTGACAGCTTGTCGGTAGACAATCGATGGTCAGTTACCGTCACTTTATCTTGCAAATTTAATTTATGTAGCCACTCAGTTACTAAGGACATATCAGGGTCATTGTCTTGACTGCCAATCAGTTGTTTAAAAAGATGTTGATCGCTAAAAATGGCAGAAAACAGCTGCCGATAATTGGTATTGTTATCCGAATCAATCGTTCGTTTGTCTACTTTTACAGCGCCTGTCGTAGGTATAAAGATGCCAGTAATTATTTTTGCAAGGGTTGACTTACCGCTGCCATTAGAGCCTATCAAAAACACCACTTCGCCACGCTTCAAGGTTAAATTGACTCCTTTTAAAATATCATCAGTAAGCGACTTATTTTCAGGTACACCTTCTTGTGTATGGTGGTTTATACCTTGATAGCGATAGCTCACATTGTTCAGTGAGATGGTCTGCCAGTCATTTGCTGCTATATTGGTTAAAAACGCTGGCTGATAATCAGCAAGCGCCAACGTCTGTATTTTATCTAACGCGACTTGCGCCGTTTGTAAAGTGGGATAAGCGCCAACGGCTTGTAGTAGGGGCGATTGCATAAATAAAATGGTCAAAGAAAAAGTGGTGGCAACGCTCATGGGAATATTCAGATAGTTTGAGACCGCAAAGACGACGCCAATCGCTGCAAACATCATAATGTTCGACCAATTCACTGCTGATAAGTGAAAGGTATCTGCTTTAATAACACGCTCTTTATAGGACTGGGCGTGACTCAAAAAATCATTGGTATACAGCTTTTGCGCGCGGTGCTGATTAAGTGCAAGCTCTTTTCGACCTTCGATAATAGATTGATAATCTTGATACAGAAGATCATTAATCTCCCTTAATTCTGTTAAGTGCTTATAAACGTGCTTCACCAAAATGGTGCTTATCCAAATCGTCATTACAATCCAAACCATGATGATCAGCAATAGTGGCAATGACAACCAACCCAAATATAAAGCGACTCCGCTAGATAAAATTACCCCTTGAACCAACTCTGGCATACGGACAAAGGCGACGGTAATCGATTGGATATCGGTAGACAAGCTGGCGAGTAGTTGGGCGTTTCCTAATTTGTCAATCTGCGGAATGTTGGTATCGATGATTTGTTTGACCAGCTTGGTTCTGAGCTCATACACAAATCTATGACCCAAGCGGGTTAGGGCATATTGTGATAAAAAAGTCGTGACCAATAGCAGAACCACTAACGCTGAAAAATAGCCTAAGCTCTGCCATGATAAGGTATTAAAAACAGGCTGACTGATAAAGGCGTGGTTAATATAAGCAATAATACCCACACTGACCGCCGCATTGACTAAATTCAATAAGATAACTTTGAGAAAAGGCAGACGATAATGCGACCAGATCATATGATATAGAGAAGCTGTAGCGCGAGAGGACATAAGGACTCAATAATAAAATGAATTTTGCGTATTTTTAGATAGCACAAAAGGGAGTAGGTGGTGCCTAATCCCTTTTATTTAACTCTGGTAATGATTCTATAACGACAATTTAATCAGTATAGTAGTCTCATTGGCGAAGCTTAGCGTTTAAATTTAAAAGTCAAACGTCGCTGAAACTTTTAAAGCCGTGGGTTCACCGGCATTTAAATAACCAGCATTTGTATAGCCACCGACTGATTGCCAATAATCTTCGCCCGTGACATTGGTTACCATGCCTTTTAAGGTAACATCTTGTCCGGCCAGCACGGTTTTATAGCGAGCTCCAAGATCTAACGTGGTATAACCGTCAACCTTTAAGGTATTGGCATTATCGGCATAGCGTGGGCCCGTATGAATGATTTCACCTGTTAAGGTTAATCCTTCGAGTGCCGCAACATCATATTCTAGAT
Source organism: Psychrobacter sp. AOP5-GZ1-6 (assembly GCF_052376345.1). Taxonomy (NCBI): domain Bacteria; kingdom Pseudomonadati; phylum Pseudomonadota; class Gammaproteobacteria; order Moraxellales; family Moraxellaceae; genus Psychrobacter; species Psychrobacter sp. AOP5-GZ1-6. The sequence continues at coordinate 9,080 of NZ_JBQSVP010000108.1, forward strand.
TGACATTGCTTTGTAAGGTAGGAAGACCAATGACTTTATTACCATCTAACGCAGCATCACCAGTGTCTTTTTGTTTGGCACTTAAATAACTGACCCCCGCATTTAGGCGCATATTTTCGCTAGGGCTACCAAATACGGTCAGTTCTACGCCTTGGTGACGGTTTTTACCAGCAGATATAAGGGTGTTTGAAGCATCGATATAGTCACGTGCGGCATCAGTGCGATATATTGCCAAACTACTGCCAATAAGCCCGTTGTCATACTTCACGCCAACTTCGGTTTGTTCGCTTACATAAGGGTCCAAAGCTTGACCAGCATTGGTAACAGGAGCATTGTTATTTGTCTGAGGGGCTGTTTTTCCTGGCGTTAAGCTTTCGATATAGTTACCGTAGAACGACCAATCCATGTTTGGTTGATAGGCAATACCGATACTTGGTGTCCACTCACTCTTATCGTAATGAGCAGTTTCTGCCTGCGTGTTGGCATCATAGCTGGTGGTTTTTATATTTTGATGACGTACACCCAACGTGGTTTTCAGTTTGTCATCGAACAGCGATATGGTGTCTGCTAGCGCAAAGCTTTGGAGTTGCTTTTCATTGGTTAATTTTGGATCGTCTAAATTGCCGCCAAACGTAGTTGTACTTGTAAAAGGGACTTCCGTGTAGTCGGTAGGGCGGTAAAAATTGGTCGCTAGCTGATTGCCAAAATCATATGCGAATGCGCCTTTTTCTTCTTGATCATAGAGGTTTGCGGCCAACACTAAGTTATGAGCCACTTCACCGGTTTGTAATTTACCACGTAGACCAAGCTCGGCACTTTGTACCAAATCTTCTCTAGAGTTATCAAAACGATAAATCGTGCCCGCACCATCAGCACTGTTTACGGTTAAGGTGGCTAGTGAGTTTTCTTCCTCGCCACTTCGTATGCCGTAAGCACCATAAGCGGTGAGATTGTCATTAAAATCATATTCACCTCGAATGGTACCAAAGATATCTTTTTCATCTGAGTACGTCCAAGGCTGCGCCCAATTTTTTGAGCCGTCTGGCGCTTTTGGTACGCTAGAAACACTGCCAAGATTGACACTAGGGCGAGTCTCTTTGAGTTTGTTATCTTGCCAGCCTAAATCTGCTGATAGACGATATTGCTCGCCTTTATAATCTAGCCCAAGCGCTGCCAATCCCAATGTTGAAGATTCATCATCGATGGCACTATCGCCATCTTGATAAGCGGCGTTAAAGCGCACGCCAAATGCATCCTCAGTGCCAAAACGGTCACTCACGTCGACGGCAATTTTACCTTGGTCACCTTGACCATAACCAAGCGTTAATTGGCGTAGTGGGTCATTACTAGCACGTTTTGGTAATAGGTTAATCGTACCACCAGCATTGCCGCCACTAGGCGCTGCACCATTTAGCATGGCAGAAGCGCCGCGTTGGACTTCAACACGCTCAAATAATTCGGTGGCGATATACTGTCGGGGCAAAATACCATATAGGCCATTAAACATCGTATCATCTGATGTGGTGATGAAACCGCGCATAAAGTAAGCTTCTTGAAAGTTACCAAAACCTCTGGCCACGCGGACAGTTGGGTCTTTTTTGAGCAGGTCGCCCACGCTTTGTGCTTGTTGGTTGGCAATGTATTCGTTGGTATACGATGTAGTAGAAAATGGCGTATCCATGATGTCTTGATTGCCTAAAATTCCTACGCGGCTTCCGGTCGCCACTTGGCCACCTTCGTAAGCATCTGGCAATCCATCCGCTGACGCATCCGCACTACTGGTCACTACAAT
>NZ_JBQSVP010000109.1:0-10851 GCF_052376345.1 Psychrobacter sp. AOP5-GZ1-6
AATCGCCTTTTTCGATGGAATCACAAAACTTTTGCATTTGTTTGGGATAATACGTAAAGACAAAAGCAGAATATAAGAAAGCATAAGTCATCACTATTGTGATAATGCTTCCAGCATAAAGCAGCAGACTTTTCATCATACTACTCAATTTTTTTATCAAAAAAGCTATCTTTTGCATTGCTCTAATTACCTAAAAATTATGCTAACTGACCAGTGTACTGCTTGTAGGAGACTTATTACATACTGTCACAGACTTCATAGCATGATTTATATGACTTGCACTATTTATATGCTTTAGGCAGAGTCTCAGGCCTGAATACAGGTAGATCAAAGCGCAAAAGCACTGACTACACTGCGTCTTTCATGCTCAACATTTTTGTTTATCATGAGGTTACTACTCATACTATTTATGAATAGTGATGTACGCTGGCGGCACTGCCAAAGTAAGCCAAACATTGTTTTCTGCTTGATAAAACTTATAACCTTCTTCTTGCATTTTATGGCTATCAATACTTAATACAACAGGCTTGCCATAGCGCATGCCTGTTTTTGTTGCGGTATCATAATCTTCCGTCAAATGAACATATTGTCTTTTTTGAGATACGAGTCCTTCGTTGTTGATGTTTTCTATAAAACGTTGAGCCGTACCATGAAGCAAGTTTGCAGGAGGCGTTGTTTCTTTTAGATTCAAGTCTACCGTCTTTAAAGAGTGACCTTGCACAGCTCTTATATACTGACCATCGTCAGAAATTGAAAAACGTCCTTTCTTATCACTTTCTACGATAGAATGAATTTGCTCTAACATAATATTATTGCCTGACGTATTGGCTAATTGCATCAGTTCATTGATATCAGCCCAGCCGTCACTACTAAGTACCAGACCTATGGAGTCAGGCTCATGTCGTAAAATATAGCTTAAGAACTTACTGGTTTCGGTATTGTTTTTCATGAGTATTTTTCAGGTCAATTAGAGTAGTTTGTTTTTCAAGGTGTGCTGGGCGTGCCCTACTAAAAAATATGCAAAGTGCTTATTCTTGCGTGAATGAGTAAAGCAACCGTGACTCCCTACTAAAGCGGAAGACGAAAACTGTACGCGATGGACGAGCGCCGAGTGAATTATTAAAGGATAACAGCTCATGACCCGCATATTTGCCCATTTTGAAAGAACTCAATGCTGAGGCCATGCTTTTAAATCTTTATCTTTTTCACTTGCGCTAGGAACGAGCATGTTATTAAAGTATGACCTAACCAGAAAGTCCCCTCTAAGGGATTTTCACTTGCGAACCTGAGGAGGAATAAGCAAAACACTGTTTTGCCCAGCGCAAGACAAGAGCCATGCTCGCAGTTAGCAGTGCAATTTTTTAACGGTTTTCATTCCCAACCAACACCAAAAACTCATCCTCACCCACAACTTTCACGCCTAGCTTTTCTGCTTTGATCAGTTTGGAGCCAGCTTTTTCGCCTGCCAGTAACGCCGTGGTTTTTGCCGAGATGCTGCCTGAGACTTTTGCACCGAGAGCTTGTAGTTTGGCTTTGGCTTCATCTCGCGCCATGCTATCGAGCGCACCCGTGATGACCCACGTTTGCCCATCGAGTGGTAGCCCTTCTGAGGCGACTTGCTCGACCTTATCCCAATGCACGCCAGCGTCTAGCAGCGAATTAATCACCTCTATATTGTGCGGTGCACGGAAAAACTCATAAGCCAGCTCGGCAGTGATAGTGCCAACGTCAGGGGTTTTAATCAGGGTTTCGATACTGGCTGCCATCAGGCTATCGAGGTCACCAAATTGCTGGGCAAAGTTTTGTGCCGTACCTTCACCGACACCGCGTATACCGAGTGCATAAATAAAGCGAGCCAATGTCGTGTGCTTGCTGGCTTCGATAGCGTTGATGATATTTTGTACCGATTTTTCACCCAGTTTTTCTAATGTTAATAGCTCATCTACATGATTGTGCAATTGATAAATATCAGCGACGGTTTTGACCAGACCATGCTCAAAGAAGCTAATCAGCCAACTTGCACCAAGTCCATCAATATCCATCGCCCGACGCGAGACAAAGTGAATGAGTGCCTCGGTCTGCTGCGCTGGGCAAAATAGGCCGCCAGTACAGCGTGCCAGTGCTTCATCTTCTGGCAGCACCACAGGCGAGTCGCAGACAGGGCAAGTAGATGGCAGTGTCACTGGTGTGGAGTCTGCTGGACGCTGCTCATGCCAGACGCGGGTGACTTTGGGGATGACATCACCAGCACGGTGTACGCTGATCATATCGCCCGCTCGCACGTCCAAACGCTGAATCTCGCCAAAGTTATGCAAGGTGACATTGCTGACCGTGACGCCGCCCACTTTGACAGGTTCGAGCTTGCCCACTGGTGTGATCTGACCTGTACGTCCTACTTGCCATTCGATATCGTTTAGACGCGTCATGACTGTTTCGGCAGGGAATTTATAAGCAGTTGCCCAACGCGGCTCACGTGACAAAAACCCAAGCTGCTGCTGCAATGATAGGCTATTTACCTTTATCACCATGCCATCAATCTCAAACGGCAAATCAGCACGGCCCTCAATCACTGACTCATAGTAGGTCTGAGCGGCGCGTGGGGTTTTGACCACTTCCACAGCGCTAACGGTAAAGCCCAAGTCTTTTAACCACGCCAAGCCTGCTGACTGCGTTTCGATGGTCTCAGGCAGTCCTTGATTGATAGAGTAAGCATAAAATGCCAATGGACGACTGGCGGCGATGGCTGGGTCTAACTGGCGTAAGCTCCCAGCGGCAGCATTGCGTGGATTGGCAAAAGTTTTTTCATCCTTCTCTAATGCCAAACGGTTCAGACGCTCAAACCCCGCTTTGGGCATCAGCACTTCACCACGTACTTCTAACAGCTCGATATCAGCGGCATCAGCTATCCACAATGGCAAATTACGAATGGTTTTGGCATTTTGAGTAATGTCCTCCCCCGTTTGCCCATCACCACGCGTAACGGCTTGTACAAACTTACCATGCGCATATTTTAACGATACGGCTAAGCCATCAAGCTTTAACTCCATCTCATACTCTGGGTTTTGCTGTGCATCACTCAAACGGTCATTCACACGGCGGATAAAGGTATGTAGCTCGTCATAATCAAAGACATTGCCCAGAGATAACATGGGAATATCGTGGGTCACTTGGGTAAAGGCAGACAATGGCATGTCGCCCACTTGATTAACCGGACTGTCTGGCTGTATAAGTTCTGGATGTGACTCTTCTAACGCGACCAAAGAACGACGCAATTGATCGTATTCGCTGTCTTCTAAGATGGGGTTATCTAGTACGTAATACGCATAATTATGCGTCTTTAGAGTATCAATCAGCGTGCGCATTTGCACAACGATATCGTTATGAGCAGTATTTGGTAAGGTAGAGTCAGTCATAGTCAGCGTCTTTTGTTTGCAATTCAAGATGACGATATGATAGCAAGTTTGTAAGAGACTCGGTATAGTCAATCCCATATAAATCAGATACTGTGTCAGGCTCGCTCAGTCTACTATGTGCAGTACTTTCACTCACCTTCCTTGTATCTAAATTATAGTCAAATCCATATAAATCCGCTACATCGTCATCCTCACTAACCATACTAATGTATAGCTTGCACTCGGCTTCCTTGTATCGAAAATATTTGGAATCAACTATATCTTGAACCGACTCTAGCATTTTGCAGAAATGAGGGCGCATTAAAAAAGGCAAATAACGTAAATCGCTATTTGCCTTTTTAATGCTACTGTTATCAATTAGGTTTAATCAGTTTTTTTATCGTTTAACCTCTTAACCTTCAAGTTTTTAACCTTCATAGTCACGCACTTGGTTACGTAGCTGCTGCTTGTATTCAGGGGTGATTGGCTCGTTCTCTTCATCTAGTATAATCGCGTCCAAATCGCTTGCCATCATATAAGCAATACTCATCATACTATCAAAGCTGCGCACGGCTTGTGGATGCGGTAATGATAAAAACACCACCAAACCATTATAAGTATTGGTCGCGACACTATGCGGATCAAAAGGTGCAATACCGTTATCGGTGATGCCCATCATACTGAACCACAGCATGCCTGTACCGTCTTTTTGCTCATAGCGATGAAACATATTCATCGCACCATAACGCAAACCGTACTTATCAATCAGCTTTAATAAATCGCGACCGCGGATAATCGAGATTGGACGGTCACGATACTGGTGAGGCAAGATAGTAATATTGATATTGTCTTTGGCGTTAATCAATGGACCATTTTGCGCTTCATCAACAGATTCTGATAAATGCTGATCGAGAATAGGACTGTTATCATCAAAACTTGGCTCTGCGACCGTATCAATAGATGGCATCAAACTTTCAGTTGCCGACATCAAGCTAGAAAACGCGTCTGGCTCTTGCTCGATATGCATCTGTTCAGCAGTTGCTACAAACTCAGCATCGTCACTACGCTGCTGATCTGCTTGCCAGCCTGCATATTCGGCGTCGTTCGTATAAGCATTAATGTCATGGTTAGCTGCGCCTTGACCTTGCAAGATATTGGCATTGGCGTCACTATGGGTTAACGGCTCTTCTTCAATCACCGCATTTAGATACTCACGGTCAGGGCCAATACTGGTCTCACCAGCGACCGTGTCATCAAGATCAGGCTGGTCGACAATATTTCGTTCATGACGCGGTATGATAGGAATACCATTTTTATCATAGTTGACCGCAGTAGTTTCGGCGTGTTTGCGACGCTTAAAGCTACGAATGACCATAAACAACCCTGCAAGCATAATAAATGCGGCAATGGCGATCAATATAAACTGAATAGCGGTCATGAGAAATACATCCTAATATATGACAAAAGGGATTACACAAGAGGGAATAATTGGCAATAGTCTAGCATGGCTAATTAATATCGTCATCATATAGTCATCGTTTACCGTCAGCCTGACATAATTGTGTAACGTGATAACCTTGGCGATATAATAATCTCACTATCATTTGGATTCAAACAAGCCGAGCGACTGTCTATAAGCACTTCACTGAACAGCACTGATACCGTATCTAACTTAATAGATGACTAAGCATATAGACGACTAAATATATAGATAATTGAATATATAGTCAAAAAATACCAAAACGGATATAAGGTAGCGAACTGCAGGTGGTACATTTAGAGAGGGTTACATCGTAACCATTTAGTCGCTCACTGCCTATAACTATACCACTAGCAGCGGCTTGTCAGTTATCAATTTATTTGGCTATTCAGTAATATAACGTGCTGCTTCATCTAGCGAGACGCTGACTAACGTAGAAACACCTGCACTGGGCATGGTGATACCTTTTAGCTCATCGGCAATTTGCATCGTTAATTTATTATGACTGATAAAAATAAACTGCAAATCATCTGCTAATTCATGAATCAAGCTGGTAAAGCGTTCGACATTGGCATCATCAAGTGGCGCATCGACTTCATCGAGCACACAGAATGGCGCTGGATGCTGCTTAAATATTGCAAAAATCAAACTCAGCGCGGTGAGCGTTTTCTCACCACCTGACAATACAGCAAGGCGACTATTACGCTTACCCTTTGGCTGTGCCATTAAGGTTAATCCGGCGCGCCACTGCTCTGATCTTGGTGCATTGACAGGCATATCGTCAGTATTGAGCGTTAAACTGGCTTGTCCGCCGCCGAAGACTTTGGCAAATAAATTGGCAAGCTCAGTATTAACGGCATCGAGCGTCTGCATAAACAGCGTCTTGGTGGTCTCGTCAATCGACTCAATCGCAGCCGTTAGCGTCTGCATACTCGCCGCAATATCCGTTGTCTGCTGCGCCAATGGCTCTAGTCGTTCATTAACCTCCGCCAACTCTGCCACCGCTGCTAAATTCACCGCACCTATCTTACCCAACTGCTGCTCAATCTTGGTACGTTCAGCCTCTAGCTCTACGATTTTATCTGGACGCACACGGCGATCATGCACGATAAAATCAGCAAGCAAGTTTGAAACGCTCACTTTTTGCTGCGGATGCTGTGCTGACTCTGATGGCGATTGATATTGATGGCTCACCTTATAATACGCTTCTAGAGCGTCATGCGTATGAGTGCTGGCGTCGTCCAACCGCGCCATACTGAGCGCTAACTCAGTAGCGTGGTTTGCAAGCTGACCTTGCTGAACTTGTAGCGTATTTTGCAAGCTGTCTAACGCTGTCTGCTGCTGCGCATAGTCTTGCTTTAGCGCAGCCAACGCAGTGTCTCGTTCTGTTAATAGCACTTGCTGCTTATCTCGGGCTGTCTGCGCCGTCTGTAATACTGATTGCAAGTCTGGTAGCTTATCTTGCTGTTTCTGATGACTCGCTTTTAGCTGCTGCTCACTCTGCAATGACTTGTCGTGTTGTTCAATCGCTCGCGTAAGGCCACTAGCGCTATGCTCCAAACGCATCTCACTCTGCTGGATACGTAGCTGTAGTGCTTGCCATGCATCATCATCCGCTTGGCGGCTACGATTGAGCTCACTGCGCTCAGCTTGTAATTGCTGACTCAATGCTCGTGCTTCTGCTATTTGTGGTGTTAGCGCTGCTAGTTCATGCTGAATATGCTGCTGCTCATCAATCAGCGTTTGCTCCTCCTGCGCTAACTCTAATTGCTCTTGCTCAAGATCTGACTTATCCGCCATGAGTCGTAGGCTGTCTGCTTGTAAGCGCTCAGCATTGGCGCGCTGTGTGGTGAGCTGCTGCTGACATTTATGCTTATCACGGGTCAATTGCTCAGCTTGTGCTCGCGTTTCTTCTAAATTGATCGTTAGTGCATCATAGTCGCGTTGGTGCTTTGTAATGGTTTTTTGCTGCGTGTCTATCTTGGTTTCAAACTCATCAAGTAAGTCTTCTAATGCTTGCAAACGATTACGCTGCTGCAAACGCTGGGTTAAAAACTGACTATTACTGTCACTTTGACCCGCTTGCGCACCTGTGAATTTACTCAGGTTAATCGTCCCCTGACGACTGATGAGCCAACCGTCTGTGGTGAGCAAGATAGCTGACGGTGGCAGTGATTTTAAGATATCAGCAAGCGCTTCTAGGCTATGCTGAGCGCTCGCTTCTGATTGTGCTATATATAGATAACAATGCTGCCACAGCGCCAATGCTGGCTGAGTAATCAGCTGTGACAACGGCATTATTTTATCAATCAAGCTGTCTGGCAACTGATTGATAAATACCGCTGCATTTGGTTTGTTTTGATTGGCAGACAGCCACAAGCTATGACCGCTCTCTACCGAAGACTGACCTTCCGTATGTGCCTGCTCATTCTGTGCCGTCTGATAGGTAATGATATTCGTTAGATTAGATTCAAGCTCACACCATAGACTATCGGAGTCTGCAGAGCTGTTTCGCGCTTTTTCTGTGCCAGAAGTTTTTGCTGTAAACACATGGCTGTCTAGCCACAATGATAGTACGTTATCGAGTAGCTCGGCATGCTGCTGTCCTTGTGCGCTTAGCTCAATCTGCTCGCGCAGGGTGGTGATGGCTAACTCGTCATAGCGGTTTTTGGCTTTATTTTCTAAACTGGCTTTTGACTTACTAGCTCCTGGCTTACTGGCTTCAGAAATAGCTGCTTGCTGTTGCGGTTTAGGTGTCAGTTTTGGATGCAATATCTGATGCAAGGTATCGTACTCACTTGCCAATACCGCGTGCTGCTTCTCACACTCCCTTAACTCACGCTGCTGCGCAGTCAAGCGCTGCTGTAAATCATGCGCTTGCGGTTGTAGTTCAGACAGACGCTCATCGACGCTGTCTTGTTGGCGCGTCATCTGCTGTAGCTGTTTATTCAATTCTACAACTTGGGTCTCTAACGTCTGCTGTACGCTTTGTATATCCGTTGAAGATTGCTCGTCAGAGTTATCCTTATCGTTAGAGGCTGATAGTAACAGGGACTGTTGTAATTGCTGCCATAGATTTTGCCAGTTTTGCTGGCGGCGCTGCCACTTATTGTGGTTTTGCTGATGGCGTTTTTGCGCTTGGCTATTAATAGCTTGCTGCTGCTCAAGCGTACGCGCATTATCTTGTAGCCGTGATAGCTGGTTTTGCGCGTCATGCCATGCACGTTGTAGCGGTTGCTCGTTGCGCTTATGCGTGTCACGTTTACTCGTCAACTCAGTCAGCTGTGGACGCAACGTCTCTAGTATATTCTGCTGCTCCGCTTGCTCGGCTTTTAATCGATCAATCTCACTAACCGCTTGCGTGCGCTGCTGATCCAAGCTTGTAAGCTGCTGCTCAATCACGGTCAATTGTGATTGGGCATCGCTCAGCTCGTGCTCAGCTTGTTGATAGCTTAATTGCTGCTGATAATGAGCGCTTTGGGCATCGTCCTTGAGCCATTGCTCTTGGTTGATGTGTGTGGCGAGTTTATCTTGCTGCGCTTTTAGCGTCTCATAGTCAGCTTGCAAGCTAGCGACTTCAGTAGCACTGCGTTCATGCGCTAGTTTTTGCTGCTGCTGAGTGTGCTTGGCTTGATACAGCTGCTGAATAGCGAGCTGTTGCTTGATATCAGCAAGCGTTAACGCTAGCTCCTCGTAGCGCTGCGCACTGGCGGCTTGCTTCGACAGGCGCTTTTGTTGGCTGACCAGCTCGCTTTGCATATCATGCAGACGGGCTAGGTTTTCTTGTGTTTTCTCTAGTTTTTTCTGTGTTTCTTCGCGGCGCGCTTGATAGCGAGATACGCCTGCCGCCTCTTCGATAAACTCACGCAGCTGCATGGGACTGGATTCAACAATACGCCCAATCATACCCTGCTCAATCACCGCATAGCTACGCGCGCCAAGCCCTGTACCCAAAAACACATCGACCACATCACGGCGGCGACAACGTGTGCCATTGATGAAATAATCTGAGCGTCCTTCTTTATTGACCTGACGACGAACGGACAGCTCTTGGTACAAATTAAACTCGTGGCGAATACCTGTGTGCTCATCTTGCGTATGCTCAAACGTCAGCTCGACACTGGCGACACTTTTGGCTGCCTTATCTTGCGTACCAGCAAAGATAACATCACTCATCGCGCCACCACGTAGCTGCTTGGCAGAGGTCTCCCCCAGCACCCAACGTATGGCATCAATCACATTGGATTTGCCGCAGCCGTTCGGCCCGACGATGGCGGTGATGCCATGGCGGAAGGTAAAAGTCGTTGGATTGGCAAAGGATTTGAAGCCTGCCAGTTTTAGGGATTTTAGACGCATGAAGAATCAGTAAACTTAGCAAAAACAGGCGGCTATTCTACCTGAAATTGTAGTGGATTTTTAGGGTATATCACTGACCAAGCTTGAATATCGCTAATAGATAACTATTCTACCCTTTGACCAGTTTGATCTACTTTGAAAGATTCTCCTTTAATGCTTACATTAAATTTACCATCATCAAATTCTCCAATATAATCATACATAATAGGTAGTACAATTTCATTTTGATAATTGATAATACCCATTTTATAATCGTTACCTACACGAATGAACCCATCATACGTATTACGAAGTTCAGTATATTTTAATGGAATGATGGTGGTGCCATTTGGTCTTATAACACCCCACTTTCCTTTTTGTCGGACGGCATATGAACTATCATCAAAATCTTCAATATCATCGTACTCAAACGGCACAAGCACCTTGCCACTAATATCAATAAGACCCCATTTATCTTCTAACTGAGCATACGCAATATTATGATTAAATGAGGATATCTCTTGGTACTTTAACGGCACAACAGTTCGACCTTGCTGATCTATTACACCGAAACGTTCTTTAATACTTGCTAATAGTAGGTCATCATCTAATGGCTTCAAACTATCGTAACTCGTAGATGGGACTATTTTGCCCTGAGCATCAATTAAGCTAAATTTTTCATCTCTCTTCAAAATCCCACCCGACAAATAAAATCGACGACTAATAGAATCGTAAAGTGCAGGTAAAATTATCTCGCCATATTTATTTGCCAAACCGTATTTATCTGCCAACGCTAAAGCATAAAAATAATCTGCTTCAGCATCTATCTCTTCTATCCTATCGTACTTTATAGGTAAGACAATTTCGCCCAATTTATTTAATAAGCCATATTTATCATCTTTACTAATGGTCACGACTTGTTTAGGAATATCGTATCTAGTATCAAGCGTAGGATAGAAAGAATACTCTAGAGGCAAGACTATCTCACCTGAACTATCGATAAGACCCTCGCCCCTATCACCCCTAACTTGTATCAGATGGTTTGTGTATTTACGTACACTGCCATATTTGTTAAGAACCTGCTGGTAAACTTCTTCATTGAGAAATAGTTTTTTACACTCTGTCGGTGATATATGATTACATCCACGATACCTTGCTGGCGCAGCAGTTAGTTCTCGCTTAGCTTCTTGTACATCAGAGTCGGCAGCCATAGCCCCTGATGAGTAGCTAAAAACAAGTGCTAGGCTTATAACAGATAGACTAAAGGTTTTGATTGTTTTCACTACACATCCTATTTATTATTTTTATGGTTGTTTTTCAACGCATCTTTGAGCTGATAAGCTTTCCATCTCTCGTATTTGATCTCAATAATATTGTTACCTTGATCATCAATAAATCCATACTTATCATCGATTTTAGCCTCAATATATTTATAGTTTGTGTCTCGCACTATATTTAGTTTATCAAATATTATGGGCGTAATCTGCTTGCTGTTACTGTTGAATAAGCCAACTTTATCGCCTTGCTTCAAATATCCTAAACTTCCTTCTAAAGAGCGGTAACCATCGTACTCAAAAGGAACAATCAACTCTCCCTTATTGTCAAATATGCCATGCTTGTCAGCTAACTCTGCAATAATTATAT
>NZ_JBQSVP010000110.1:0-10679 GCF_052376345.1 Psychrobacter sp. AOP5-GZ1-6
AGTAATGGGTGTGATTGAGAGTGACTAATCTATATGAAAAATTTAAAAGCTGGTTTTAGTAAAGAGGAAGTGAAACGAATTAATGAGAATGCCATTGAATATGATCTTTGGTGGCGTCCAGAAGCACAGCTTCTAAAGGTAAGACAAGGTGCAAGCCCATTCGACACAGTCGTACAGTTACTTACTTTAATTGATAGAGGGTTATGGCAGCCTTCTACAGAACTACTAGGAGACTTAATCGATTCCCCTCAAATAAAAAGCAAGTTTTCGGAATGGGTAGAGGCAGATATAGAGAATGGCTGGCTACCTATCTACTATAATCGAAACATACAAAGCCAAGTTGTGGATAACCTAGAATCGCTTGAACTTAAGACTACACTAGATCAAGTGTATAAAAATCTCAATGTTCAAACTCAGTTTGATGATGCTATTTTGACTTCTGGTGATAATATGGGTTGGTTTCCAACTAATATGGAGAACTATAAAAGTCGTTGGATTGATCCAGTTAACACGCCAGAGCTAGATAGCAAGCTTGTTGATCAGATCAATGAAGCTATAACGCTTCAAGCAAATTACAACGATGGGCGAGGATATCGCATCGGACAATGGCTTTATCTACTGCTGGCTGAAAAACAGTTTGGGAAGATGATATTGAAGGATATCCCGTTTCACTAGACTATGCTAAGAACTATTCTAGACTTGGACAGTTTTGTGACCTTCGTCCGTTACAATTTATGGAGTCTGACTTCATCAAAGAGGGTAACCCTCCCAATCCTAAGACACTTATTCAATAGAATTAAGCTGCATGGTTTAGTTTCTGTATTGGCGTAAAGCCGCCATTGCCCATATTAGGACGCTCATAATTATAGTAATACAACCCATCCTCTGCTTGCTGACGGACTTGATCTAAATCCGTAAACAACTCTTGGTTTAACCAATCATAGCGCATGGTTCTGTTATAGCGTTCAACATAAGCGTTTTGCTGTGGATTGCCAGGCTCAATGTAACTGATAGTGATGCCTTGTTCTATTGCCCATTCTCTGAGTGCACGACTGATGTACTCAGGACTATTATCACATCTGACTTGATTAGGCTTACCTCGACATTCAATCAGCTGGTTCAAGCTGCGTATGACTCTTTGAGCGGGTAGTGAAAAATCAATCTCGACCGTGAGTGCTTCACGGTTATAATCATCAATCATATTGAACAGTCTAAAGCCACGGCCGTCAGTTAGAGCATCATGCATAAAGTCCATACTCCAGCTTTGATTGGGTTTTACAGGTATAGCAAGTGGCACGGGTTTGGCACGCTTAATACGGCGACGATGCTTGATTCTAAGGTTCAATTCAAGCTCACGGTAAATACGATACACACGCTTATGGTTGTAGGGCAGCCCCAGTACATTACGCAAAGTCATAAAGCACAATCCAAAGCCCCAGTTCTTGTTCTGGGTGGTCAGCTCTATCAGTCGCTCAGCTATTTGACGGTTCTCATCAGACGCAACAGACTGATGGTAATAACAGGTCACGCTGATGTTAAAAATCAAGCAAGCACGGCGGATACTGATGCCATACTCTCTAATGTAGTGACAAGCCATCTCACGGCGCCCAAGCGGCGCTACCACTTTTTTGTCATGGCATCCTGTAGGATGTCGGATTTAAGACATTCATCAGCGTACATCTTCTTTAAGCGAGCATTTCCAATCTCAAGCTCTTTAAGACGAGTGATAAGCGTGGCATCCATACCGCCATATTTAGAACGCTAGTTGTAGAAGGTGCTTTGTCCGATGTTATGCTCACGGCACAAGTCAGCGATAGGGACGCCTTGTTCTGCCTGTTTTAAGATGTTGACGATCTGATTATCAGTAAAGCGTGTTTTTTTCATAGGATTCTCCTGCTCATATATTTTAGCAATTAATCTCTATTTTTAGGTGTTCTTATTTATTGGGTGGATTACCACTCATACGTCATGTAATGTTGTAAGTGGTCAGCGGAAATTTAAACTACAGTTATTCTCCGATTAAAAATATAAATGCACGTAACGATAAATTCTCGAATTTATCTATTATTTTCTAGATATTAGTTGTCAACCATTTCCTAGTCATTTGTTTATGTTACTATTCCCTTTTTGTAAGTTACAGCTTGTAATTCAAGGTTTGGACTACTGTCTTGGGTGTTGTGGGCGTAAATTTTTATTATCAAATCGAGCTAACTTTAATTTGGATTTAATAGATTAAATTATGTAGCTTTCAATCTTTTATTTAGTGGGGTAGGTGGTATTGATGGATTGGCTCAAAATAGCTCAATTTGTGCAAGAATTTTATATATTTCCTTTAGTAATTGTAGCTTTTGTTGCTTACGTTGGTGTTCGATTTGTCTTAAATTATATAAATCCCGCAAAACTCCTAAATAGTAAGCTATAGTCAGTTCAAAATAAAAGTGTTATGGCTAGGGCAAATATCATAAAACAATTTAGATGAGTTATTTTGCATCCAGCCCTGGCGTAGAAACTTCACCTGTGCCCATTTTTTCTCGATAAGGTTCAGGTCAGGACTGTACGGCGGCAGCCATAAAATACGATGGCCATGTCTGTTCAGTAGCTTTTGCATGCATTTGTTCTTATGAAATCGAGCACTATCCATGACTATCACGCATTTGGTTTTAAGACTTGGGATCAGCGTGTGTTTGCACCAGTAGTAGAATGTGATGCTGTTAATATTGTGCTCAAAGTAATCTAGGGCAAACAGCATCTTTTCATAGAGAGCACCGATGACGTTAGTTCGCTTTTTTGCTTGCCAGTTGTAGCGATCAATACAAGGTTTGCCTATCGGTGCATAGCCGTAAGGACGAATGGTTTCAGCCTCAAAGCCACTTTCATCCATATATACAATGGGGTAGCCTTGGTGCGTAAAGCTTTCCAGCTTACCTTGATAAGTCGCTCTTTTTATCGGGCACGCTTTTGGATGCTCCAGTGTCTTTTTTTTGACTGATGCCAAGACGCTTTAAGGCGTGATAAATACCTGTTTTACTACAGTTTAAACGACGTGCTCGCTCATACTGGTAATCATCAGGATGTTCTTTGACGTCATTAAGTAGCACGTCATCTGGTATTTTATAGGGCTTAGTTTGCCTTGTTGTTTTACTATGAACACGTCTCTTCCAGTTTTGTATGGTGGTTGGGCTGAGATTGTAGAATTCAGCCGCTTGAACAAAGGTCATACCCTCATCTAAACTTTTTAGTACTTGTCTACGAAAATCTAGTGAGTAAGTCATGGTCTTTATAATAACAATTGGATTTGATAATTAGTTTATAACACTTTTAAGTGGGTTTTACTATAGCACAGTTGGCTAGTGATTTAGAAAATTTGAATTTGGATTCAAATTTTGACAAAGACCTATTAGATACAAAGTTTGAAGGTAATACTTCATTAAAACAGGCATAGTTAAATTATAAAAAAACCTTCCATGATATTCATGAAGTGATAGACGGTGAAAGTGTTATAGCTCACTCACGGGCAACAGTGCCAAGTGAAATGTTTTTCACGGAATCCATCGTGGTATACATTCCGTTAAAAGTAGATTTTTATAAGCACTTATCCGGTATGATTACCGGTGTTGGTATTATTGAACCGCCCCGGTATTGTCGGAGACTCAACATTCTGAGAGAATACGACAATGACAAGACAAACCTACACTCCTGAGATTAAAGAACGCGCCGTCCGCATGCTGATTGAAGCGTCGAGCGACTATCCTTCTACATGGTCAGCCATTCAAGCCATTGCCCCTAAGGTTGGGTGTACGCCTGAAACCCTACGATCATGGCATAAAAAACACATCGATCAAACTATTCCTGCAAATGTTCAGGCTCAAAGTCAAGAGCAGCGTATTAAGGATCTTGAGCGCGAGAACAGAGAGCTCAAGCAAGCCAACGAGATCATACGTAAGGCTGCGGCTTTTTTCGCTTAGGCGAGGCTCGGCCGCCCATACAAGTAATGGTCAACTTCATTGATGACTATAGAGGTAGTTATGGGGTCGAGCTGATCTGTAGAGTCCTACCGATTGCCCCGTCAACTTATTATCGTGCTCAAGACTTAAGCGACAAACCACACAAGCGTTCACTACGCAGTCAGCATGACGACTTTTACATCGGTGAGATTAAACGTATTTGGCAGGTCAGCAAATGCCGTTACGGTGTGCGTAAAGTCTGGCAGCAGATGAAAGCTGATGGGTTAAAGATTGCTCGGTGTACCATAGAGCGATTAATGAGACAGCATGGCTTACAAGGTGTCTCGCGTGGTAAGGGCAAGATTACCACCAACAGCCGTGACGACCAGCAGCGCGCTGATGACTTGGTCAATCGCAACTTCAAGGCGCATCGTCCTAACCAGCTTTGGGTAGCGGACTTCACCTACATCAAGACAACGAGCGGCTGGGTATATACTGCTTTTGTTATTGATGTGTTTGCTCGCGCTATTGTGGGCTGGAAAGTTTCTAATCGCATGAACACCGATATGGTAATGGCGGCATTGAACCAAGCAATAGCAGACAGAAACAATTCCAAAGACGTGATTCATCATAGTGATCGAGGCGTTCAGTATTTATCCATTCGCTACACTGAGAGGATGACAGACTGTGGCGTGATTGCTTCGGTCGGTACTACAGGCGATTCATACGACAATGCCTTGGCTGAAACGGTCAATGGGCTGTACAAGGCTGAGGTGATTCATTATTTAAAGCAGAACTGGACTGGCGCCAACGATGTTGAACTGGCAACCCTTGAGTGGGTAGATTGGTTCAATAAAACACGATTGCATAGCACGATTGGTTATGTCTCGCCTTTTGAGTTTGAAAAGCGGTATTATGATAACTTAACCCTGTCAGGTATTGCTGCCTGACTCAAGTAAATCACTCTCCGATATACTCGGGGCAGTTCAATAAGTCGTTAATACTGAGCTGCCTTCCTTAAATGTGGGCTTAACGTAGTATCATAAAAAAACCTGCAAGAGCAGGCTTTTAAAAGGTAGAATAAAGATATAAATTTTCTATACCGTATCGTCTTATAAACTCATAGAGCTTGATCAAATCAGATATCTCAACATCACCTAATTGGTGTAGCGGATCGTCCTTATCTAAATCATCAACATTTTTTAGAGTAGTCAGTGTTGGATATTTCTCAAATATATAGCTAACCGCTTTTGGGTTTAGCTTCGAAAGTAAATAACCACTATGTTCGTCATAAGCAACGGTTTCACCTATATCAATTGGAATATCAATTATACTCGTAAGCTCAAGCATCGTGATGACATCAAACCAAATTTCTTCAAATTTAAACTCATGCTCTTCTTTTGGATAATACTTAATTTTCTTGAAATCTGGTTCAAAAATAACTGTATCTCCAATCATAGTAAACCTCCTTAGTGATGATTTCTATGAGCATAAAATAAACTACATTATTATGCCGTCGATCTGACTGACTAGCCCTTTGATAACTTCTATATCAACTCCAGTTTCCTTAGCAATCAATTCAGCGTTGTATAATAGTGCTGTAGTCTCGTCAGGATGATTTGATGGGTTTATTAACCAAGTTAACTCAGTGGGAAAATTTAAGTTATCAATTTGTGTTACAACCTTTGAAGGGTTAATAATAGTAAAAAAAGGCCACTTAGCAAATTTTATACTTGATATGTCTGCGTTAAAAAAACGACAAAGATGCATATTAGCATTGCTAAAGTCGCAATTTTTAACCAGTCCATGGTGTTCGTTTTCGTCTTGATCAGAGCGCCCGCCCAAATCACATCCTAAAAAATTTCCTTTAAAAGTCACATTGTTGAAAGAGATACTGTGCTCTTGCCAGTTCTTTAGCTGCTTTTTTGTATAAAATGTGCCACCAGTCATTTCAGCATCTAAAAATAGTATATTTCTAGCAGTTTGCTTATTGATAACGACACAATCAACGAGTTTTAAATTTGGTCCTAGAAATATACAGTTGTTACTTTCAAGAATAATTTCTTCGTCAATTATTGTCTTGTTACTGAACTTTTCCATACGATTTACCTTTTTAACTCTAGAAAGTTAACATTCGCCAAATGAAATCAGGCATACGCTCTACATGCGTACGCATATTAGAATCTGTGCCAGACATAACATCATATTTTATACCAGTTTTTGTATCAGTGACATCAATGCCCTTACCACTCCAATTGAGATGTTTCAAATCTTGAGTTCGCGCAGCCTCACTTTTTACCTTTTTCTCTACATATCTACCTTTTGCTTGCGCCCGCAACAGATTCGCCTGTGCATAATTTTTCTCAGAAAAAGCTTTATCAATAGAAGCTTTCTCATTTGGGCTGAGTTTACTATTGTTCCATGTTGCGGCGTGTTTTTTGACTAAAGCTTGTAATTTATCGCCAATCATATCGTCAATAGGAATTAGTGATTGATTTACTCCTTTCGGTAGCGACCAATAACCACCGTTAGCTTCGTCTATAATGATTCTATTTCCTTCAATACCTTTGGCGCGATAAGTTCTAAATGTACTTAGTTTTCTAACAAAAGTTAACTTAGTCTTGTTAAATCCTGTACCTGCTGGTTTCGCTGTATCGAATATCTTAACGATGGGCTGCGCACCCTTTTCAGTAGGCTCTAATATCTGCACCACATTGAAACTAACTTTATCTTTATCAACCACACATCCTGAACTTACGGTATTGGCCGCTAATAGTATAACTGCAAATGGTCTCCCTGCTGGAATACTACCTTTGCAATTACCAAAGACTGTCTTCACTAGATCATCATAAAAAGCTTTTGCCCTAGTAGATGTAATTTTTTTGTCTTCAAAGTAACCCGTTTTATGATATCGACTGAGCTGATCTACCAAATAGTCATCCATATTATCAGGCCAATCAACTTTTTCCTTACCTTTATTCGGTGAAAGATAAAAGAAATTGAGCTTCCCATCAGTTCTAGTAACAGCAAAGTTACTATCTTTGTTGTTTCTGATAATAAAATCAGGTTTTACGCCAAAAATAGTATTTCCGAAAGTATTAAATACACTATTAAGTTTATCCGAGTATCCTGGTCCTCTTGTAATTGGACTAGAAACTGCAACAGTATAAGGTTTGTTTATAACGCTTTTTAAGGTTTTAAATGCACCAATGACAGGCTTAAGACCTATATTTTTAATTCTCTGAACTTGACTATCACTTAACTTAGGCAAACCCAAGGTGTCTGGTAAGGTCTTGAATAGCTTTGATAGCTTAGAGGCTCCCGCAGCTCCGGTTAAGCCAATTCCTGCATTTACAGCACTAACTATAGCACCTCGTAACTGTTCAGCAGCATCAAATAATTGTCCATAATTACACGAGGTCAATAATAGTTTTCCTATATTAACCACAGCTTTTATTAGATCCCATGCTGCTGTCCCTAGAAAATATGCAGCCACACCTAGCATAGCAGCATCTGCCAACCATCCTACTGGCGTAGCCTGAATAATTGCAAAAGCTACAAAAATACCTGCTGTTGTCGCTATAGTTTTAGTATCACTAACTAAAGCTAAAAGCTCATTTCTAATGTCAGTAGCAAGTAAATATTTACCATTTTTATCTTTGCCTTGAACTGCAGTTCTTACAATAACTTCAAATTTATCTTGAGCACTTCCTTTAAAAACCTCACTTCTTTTATGTTCTTCAGGAGCCAACCCATCAGGATCACTCACACTGTGTGGCTGATTTAACGCAAAGGCGAATAGATCAGGCCCTGCGGCTAGTCCTAACGGATCAGGGGTAAGATACTGCTGGTTCAAGGCATCATAATAGCGGTTGGTGTTGTAGTGTAGTCCGCTTTCACTATCGTAGTACTGGTTCGATAAGCGCAAGTTTAGCTCAAAGCTGCTGTTAGCATTGATGTTGGCATAGCCAAAGTCTTCATTGTCCGCTTGCCATACCAGTTTACTGATGCTGTCGGTGACCGCTATTGGCGCGTTTCTATGGTCGGTGTGAATGTAATACAGATCACCTTGCTGAAGAATGGCAATCGGCGTGTCATTTAGCCAAACGTACTGTTTTAGATTATCTGCCTTTTTTCCTGATGCGTCTGTTGTTTCAGCAACAAGCTGATTGCCATCATAGAAATAATAGGTGGTTTTGGTAGTACTGCCTTGATTATTGTAGGTTATTTTAGCGATACGCTGGTTAAAGGTGTTGTAGCGATAGACGGCTATTGGGATAAGCTTACCGCTCTCATCAGTGGCACTGATTTTAGTTAAGCGGTTCTGGCTGTCGTACTCGTAGTGCTGATCGCCTTGATTTATGGTTCTGCCCCATTCGTCCGTCTCAGGGGTTTGGCTGATTTGTTCGATGATGTCGTTTTGTGGGGCAAGTAACGGCTCAGGGTTTTGATCGTACAGCACTTGATCAAGCACGGTACGGACTTGCTGACTGATGGCGCTTTGAGGGTTGATGGCATCCCCCATCTGAGCGCTTGCGGTTTGAGTGACTTGTTCAGGCTCTCGCTGCTTTTGATTGGGATCGTAGTTCAGGGCAGTTTGTCCGACTTTAGGATTGCCTGCTAAGACTATGCGGCCGTTTTTATCCTTTTGTACTAGGTTACTGATGCCGTTACCAAAGTTAAAGCGCTGCACCAAGCTGGTGTCATTGTCTGAATTAAGACCCGTGATAATAGGTTTGTCCCAGATGCCTTTTAGATAAATGCCGTTTAGAACCCCAACCTTTTTCTTATCATTGCCATTGTAGGTGTATTCAATAACGTTGCCATCAGGTAGAGTTTTGGACTGGACTCGGCCTTGATCGTCATAGCTATAGTTGAGGGTGAAGCTTTGCTGATCGACTTGCTGGGTATGAGTGAGCAATTGCGCGTTGTTATTGTAGCTAAAGCTCTCGAAGCCTGTCGGATAGGTGACTTTGACAGGTTTGTTTTGTTTGCCCCATGTAATGCGATGCTGCTCGGTGCTACCATCGGTTGCTGATACGGTAATGCCAGTAACACGTCCAATGCTATCGCGCTGATAGGTTTGTGCGTTTAGTGGTGATTGACTACCGATAAGTAAGCTATTTTGGTTATATTGATAAGTGCTGATGCCTGTAGTAGGACTATTCACTGCCACTATGTTGCCAAAGTCATCAGCAGTATAGGTAGTGATAAGTCCTTGAGCGTCGGTTTGTTCTATCTGCGCCTGTACAAACGCAGGAGCTTGATTTAATAGTGCACCAAGCTTTTGATAAGGGCTAATAGCGATATCGGGTCGAGCACTATTACCTTGATCTCCTTCAGCGATGGCTTGAATACTAGCTAATAGGTCTTGTTTACTAGCAGCGTCTAGAGTCTCAAACGCGGTTTGCTGCTCGACTTTGCCATCGACTAACAAGTTAGCAGCAGTAAGATTGCCCTCAGTATCACGAGTGAGATCAATTTGCGCTTGTTTACCATCGCTCATGCCAATGATTTGTCCACTTGCGTCATACTGGTAGTTCAGTATCTGACCTAGGGGATCGGTGATTTGCTGTATTCTACCTAAAGGATCATAGTTTATTTGACTGACTTGTCCCGCTTGATCGCTTTGGGTGACTTGACCTTGCGCATTGTACTGATATTTATTTATTGTGCCATCGATATTAAGTAGAGTGACGACTCGGCCTTGAGTATCGTAACTCATGGCCTGAGTTAGACCCTCAGGGTAGCTGATCAAGGTGAGCTGATTCTGCTGGTCGTATTGATAGCGAGTTGTGTCTTGATTACCTTCTAGAGGACCATCAACCGATGTTAGCTGTTGTTTACCATTAATCTTTTTATATTGATAGGTGGTCGTTCTACTAATAGGCTGCACTTGACGGGTTGCTGTTGCAGGCTGATAGCCCATTTCAGTCATACTAATGATATTACCGCTATTATCGTAGCTCAGCTTAGTTTGTGAGGTTCTACCTTCTACCACACTGGGTCGGCTAATAGCGGTTGGCTGTGTAGGAAGGCTTAGATCATCGTAATTATAAGTGAGCCATGTTTGTTGATTTTGCTCATTGGTTTGGATAACTTTGGTAATACGCCCTTTATCATCATACACAGTAGAAGTAGAGGAGAGAGTTTGTCCTTGTGCGTTAAGCTGATTGGTCTTAGTGACACGTCCAGCATTATCATACTCGTAGCTAACATTGGCAGGACCACAAGTTAAACAACTTGGACCTATCACAGATAATAGCTGTGCTTCATCGTTAGTATAACGATAGCGGTAGTCGGTTGTCTCTCCAACACTATTGGTAATACGATTGGTAAAGATATGCCCAGCTTGAGTAGGTAGGATAGTATTTGAATCATAAGCAACGCTAACTTTCTCTATACCGTCTTTATGAGAAGAGCTAATAGCGCGATCATAAGCATCGTATTGCCACTGCGTAATAAGCCGAGCCTTTGCATTATCATCGTAACTAAGCTTAGCAGTGAGGTTGTGCTTATCAAAAGGGTCTTGATATAGATAGCCCGTTCTAACGGCAGTGGGTGAGACCACTTGAGCCAGATTGTTGTTTTGATCTAATAGATAGACCCATCTACCTTTATTGGCTTTTTTTTGGCTGCTACTGGTAATACTGATCTTAGGTAGACCATTTGCTGTGGTCTCATAAGCGAACTTAAGAGTATCGCCTGTATGATTGCGTACTTGAGCCAGGGTGT
>NZ_JBQSVP010000111.1:0-10645 GCF_052376345.1 Psychrobacter sp. AOP5-GZ1-6
ACTTAAATATAGATTGTGACTAATAGCTATTTTTGATTAAAATTTATATTGGTACATAAGACCTAATATTAGAGTTTTTCAAACAAAGTCCATACTATGGAAATTTTTTCCTCAATATGACCATGCTGATCCATTTTAATAAAATAGGGTGCTCTATCGCCTTTCAATAAAATTACATACTGTCGAAGGTCTTCAGCTCTTTCATAAGGTTCCGCGAAATATACTGGATGATCTCTAACGTGGTCATACTCTTCTTCATAGCGATAACGACCGTCAACCTCACAAGTTTGCATAGATGTTAGCTCTACTAATTTGATTAGCGGTTGACGCAAAAGTTTATCATCTACATATTGCGGTAGTTTGCGCCATAATCTAGGATTATCAAAACGCCTTATCCACAAATCAGTGAAATGTTCATTGAAGCTTTGATAACCGATACCCTCATCATAACCATTACCCAACGAATCATAATTACCATTACGCATAGGACGGGTAAGTGCATTAATTTTTAAATAACTATCAGGGATTTTTTCATCTGCTGGTAGTAACTGTGGCATATCGCCAGCGATTAATAATGTTCCATTAGAATAATCTCTATAAGTGATTTTTTGTTCTTTTATTTGAGTCTTAAAAATATCAATTCCACCGACCCGCTCTGTAAGCTCATGGCTAATGTAAGTCCACCAATCAATACTTCTAATACCATGATTTAGAGTCATGATATCGCCAAGATCATAAACATTAAGACCAAGGAAACAGTGAGTCTGATCAAGCATGTCAATACCTACTCTACCATTATCATAACCATAGGCGGGACTCCACCCCATAGTGGCATAATAAGGATTTAAGCGGCTAATGCAGTCGTTAAAAAGATTAATGATTGCTTTATGAATGACTGTATCGTAAAACTCTTTTCTATGAATACGGAAAAGTAATCTACTTGGCGTTTGAGTCTCCCAACCCCGTGCAGTAAGACAAGATAGCTTGTAATCAAAAACTTCGTCTAATTCTTTATGGCTGCCACTGGCAACGAACCATTCGATACTGTCGTCAACATGCGCGTTGTTATCTAAAGTTTGCTGAAAGCTTGGTAGTTTATCAATTGGTTTTTGTGTCCAAGATTTAGGATCAAAGCCCCATTCAATATTGTCACCGAACAAATCCATATAATGCTCAATACAAGCTTTTAGTTGTTGTCTTACTTCCTTAGTATGCCCATCCCAGAATAAAAAACAGGCCTCTAAATGAACAGATAAAACAGTCAGACCGTTATCTCCAAGGCTTTCATCAAAATATTCAAACTCGTCTTTATATTTTTCAATTTCTTGTAACGTTTTCATAATTTATCCTTTTATTTTTATTGCGTGGCTACTTTAAAAATTAGTACACCTGCTACAATTTCAGGTGCTAAAAAGATACCTACAGCAACTGTGGCGACAACCACACCACCAATAATAATATTAGTAATTACAGGATTATCGACGTAATCTGAGATAGGTTGAGTTGAAGGACTAATGGTTCCATGTATTATAGGAGTTTCATGTTTTACAGATACTTGAACCCATGGATTAGCCAAATAAGTGTATTGTTTTGCTTGTGCATCATACTGCTTTACTCTTCTAGAACCACAGCTACAATCTGTATCTCTCAATCTTTTAAACTTTTTATTTGAACCTGCAATTCTTCTATAAGCTATGATTTGCTCAGTCGACAACACATCATTGCCAAACTTAATTTCAACAACTGTCGCTATATTGTCTCGTACAGGTATTAACTTTTGAAAGTTACCTGTACCTGTCATCCGTAGTTTAATTAATTCTGCGTCTGTAATCTTTAAAACGATACAGTCAGGTATCCTTAATCGACCAATTGCACTATCTTCTAAATTCTTTTTAGCAAATAAACCCATTTTAGACGCTCTTCCAAGTGGAAAACGGCTAGGGCGCATTTCTTCACCCTTTTTAGGACTCATAATAGGCACAGGGGGATTTTTAGTCATAACATAGCCAACCTCAGCTTTATATTTCCAAACTAAGTGATTAGCCTCTTCCTCTTTCCATATAGCAAGTGTACAAGCTCGTTGTTTGAGTTTAGCACCAGCTTTACTAACACGTGGAAAGCTTTCAGCAAGACAAATATGAGCGCATAAATAACTGCGTTCTGTGCTCAATGGTAGTGTCAAGATCTGACTTTCTGCAATGAGTTTAGTTGAGGTTTTTCCTTGACCAGTAGCAGGTTTTGAGGTTTTACTCATATATTTAAATCCGTGTAATATTCTTCGCAAGCTTGATGATACTGATCTGAGTATCCTATATCATCGAGTACATGTATTGTTAATTCCTTAGAGCCGTAAGTGGTAATAGTTTGAGTCTTACCTTCTTCATCGGTTGATCCATGAAACTTTGTGCCATTATTTAATTCAATGATGTATCTATGATTTTTTATAAGCCCTCCATTAACATCTTTTAGAACAAAATATTCTTCGTGATGTTTGGGCATTGATGGTAATTTCGATTTAACTCTAGCCCCACTCACCAGCGCCTTCTTCACCGCCTTCACCGTAATCTCACCAGGCGCAACCAGCTTGACCCCACTCTCATCAATAGTGATCGACGCTCCAGCGCTGGTTTGTAGCTTAATGCGCTTGGGACTGGAGATATTCACTTGACCCGATTCACTACCGATTATCATATCAAGTTGGCTGTGCAGTTGCAGCTCACCGCCTTGGGCTTGAATGGCGAGTGGTTCTCTATTGGCACTGATATGCAGTCCTGAAAGAGTGGCCTGTCCTGCCACCCCTGACAGTGACTCTATGGTATCAGCAGATAGCGTATAGTTGCCTGCCACCACATCCGACTGGGTAGCGCCTGATTGCCGCATGATAGTTTTCGCTGTCCACAGCGTATTACTCGCTGAGGCAAGAATACTGTCTTTACTCACTAACATTACATCCGATGCGCCGAGTACTTCAGCGCCCAGCGTCTCATCCATGACTTGAGCCGTTGTTTTTAATCCTGCGATTATATCTCTAGCGTTTTGTATGGCTTGTGTCGATTGCAAGTGCGCTTGTTTGGCCTCAGAGAAGGTTTCACTCAAATCAGCCCCTAATCCTAGTTGCCGTTGTCCTGCGTCATTCACCCATGCTGACTCATGATCTAATTGCGTATGTATGATACCAAAGGTGGAGAACAGCACCCCTTGATTGCCCGTGATCTGCAAGCTATTGTCACTGGCTACTCGAAAGCCATGACCGCTAATGCTAGATTGATGGTTGCTATAGCGGTGACGTAGTACGCCAATCTCTAGCACATGCTGATTGGGGGCGAAGGTTGCCTTGTCTGTGCTGATAGGTGTCATAGAATTAGCGCGTGCTTGGCTATTGACACTCCACTGCGTCCCAATCTGATTGGGCGTATCATCAAACAATAGGCTCACCTCAGAGCTAGTGGTCAGGCCATACTGAGCGATACCTGTAACCCAGCCGCTATGGCTATCATCGTCTTTGATCTGGGAGTGACCTAGTCCATCTCCATGCCATCTAGGGGAACTGCCGCCTTGTAAGTTATGTCGGTTTGGTAACCCAGCATCACGAGTGGTGATGTCATCAGTATCGCTATCACCCATGCCGATACCGTCATAGAGGGCGCGACTGATAACAGGACTGTCGATGTCGCCATACCAATGAGTGAGCAGGACGGATTGACCGTCTCTTGGAGCAAACTGCCAGCCGTGAGTAGCCCCTGATGATAGTTGTAGTGAACGTAGGGGTGGAGTGATGTTGTTAGCGCTGCTACTATTATCAACAGCTGCCCATACAGGGGTGGTTACCGTTTGTTGTAAGCTATCTTCGGTAACAGTAGCGGCATAGCTTGGAGCGATAGAGGTACTTCTATTACCCGTACGCGCTTGGGTGAATCCGCTATAGGTATGACTGGCAAAGGATGCATCGCTCGGATAAGGGCAGTAGGCAATGGACGCATCAAGTAGCTGAGCACTCACCCATACTCCTGTATTGCGGGCTATTTCATAGGCGTAGTTGGGTATGCTATTTAAGGTTAGGATAGAGAGCGATTGTGCAGCTATAGAGCCTCGGTTATTTTGATTATAGTGACTTTGTTTGCTTGTGCGTTCAAGCCAGTTTTTTATCATGGTTTGGTGTTGATAGGCGACGCTGTCACTGTCAGGCTCTATACCGATTATCAGCATCGATAAGCAATGGGTGTCGATGCTCTGAATATTAGGGATGTTGTTGATAGCCACAGGTGCGCCAACATGCATACCACGTAGCGAGCCTGTGACGGTGTAGCTGCTGCGATGAGAGGCGTTGGCAGCGACCCACAGTTTCGCTAATCGGGTGGCGTCACTATCACTGCTGACTCTAGAAGGCGCTGCAATCAGTACTGCACTATCCTCTATAGCTAAAGTAGAGTCATCATCGGCCGCTCCCTCATAGATAGTGTCAGCTGCTAAGCCATCAGCGCGGACGGTTACGGTGCGAGTACCTCGCTGTGTAACCATCGGTTGCAGCTCATCGACGGTGTCTTGACCTGAGACAATAGCGTCTTGATCATAGCGGTAGGTTAAGGGCTTCGTGCTTAGGTTGCGACTGTCCTCTTCATCGTTATTTTTTGCGCTTAGATCATTAGTCAGTAACCAATAGCCTAGATCGTCAGTTGAGTCACCTGATATCCATAAAGTGGATATGCCAATATCAGCGAGCATTCCCACAATAAACTCCCAGTTATTAATATCAGACTGGGTACGCAGGTTAAGCGGTTGTTGCAATGGCTGAAAGGACTGTTCAGATGATAGTAGAGTCTCAGAGAGTTGCCAATTGAAATTATAGTTTGCTAGGACGTCAGTGATGATATCAAGAGTGGACTGTCCTGTGTAGCTGCGAGTGGTAATAGATTGAGTAAGCAGCCATTCAGGGGTGACTACTCCTAAACTATAAAAGTGCAATGCGTCATCTGAGTGCTCATAATTAATACTTTGAATAATGCCTGTGCGATGATTAGGAATACGGCTAGCAGATAGGGTTGTTAGGCATATTGAGCTGTCAAGCAAAGTTGAACAGGCGTTGGCATCTAGAAAGTGATAACTAAATATGAGTATTTCAGCGCAGCAGGTTTTGTTAATAGCACTTTGCCAGCGAAAGGCTATAGGATAAAGATCGAAAGGAGCCAGTAATTCTGTATCAATACTAAGCTGATGCAATCGAGCGGTTTGTGATGGCATAGAGGAAATCTCAGAACTGATTGATTTTAGAATGATGAATAGATTAGTGTTTCTTGTTATGACATT
This sequence comes from Psychrobacter sp. AOP5-GZ1-6, assembly GCF_052376345.1. Taxonomy (NCBI): domain Bacteria; kingdom Pseudomonadati; phylum Pseudomonadota; class Gammaproteobacteria; order Moraxellales; family Moraxellaceae; genus Psychrobacter; species Psychrobacter sp. AOP5-GZ1-6. The sequence goes on from NZ_JBQSVP010000111.1 coordinate 5,305, forward strand.
ATGGAGTTTATTAAAATATAGTCAGTCTATAATAAAAGAGATACAGCCCATATTATGAAACAGTTTAAGTAGATTATTTTCCATCCATCCTTGTCGTAGAGACTTAGCTTGTGCCCACTTCTTTTCAATGGGATTTAAATCAGGACTGTAGGGTGGTAACCAAAGAATACGATGGCCATGCCTATTGAGTAGTTTTTGAATACGTTTACTTTTATGAAAGCGGGCATTATCCATAATAATCACGCACTTTGTTTTAAGGCTTGGGATAAGCGTGAACTTGCACCAGTCGTAAAATACGTGACCATTAATGTTTGTCTCAAAGTAATCAAGCGCAAACAGCACCTTTTCATAGAGAGCACCAATGACGTTTGTTCGCTTTTTTGCTTGCCAGTTGTAGCGATCAATGCAGGGTTTGCCGATCGGTGAATAGCCATAAGGACGAATCGTTTCAGCCTCAAAACCACTTTCGTCCATATACACAATAGGATAGCCTTGCTGTTTGAAGCTATCAAGCTTAGCCTGATATTTCGCTCTTTTTATCAGACACGATTTTGGGTGTTCTAAGCTCTTTTTTTTGACTAATACCGAGGCGCTTTAGGGCAATCTCAATACCCGATTTGCTGCATCCTAGACGCTGTGCTCGCTCGTACATGTAATCGTCTGGATATTGAGCAACGTCTTTGAGAAGAGCTTCATTCGGTATTTTACTTGGTGGCTTATCCCTATTTTGCTTGATATTTGGGTTTTTTAGCCAACGCTGTAATGCGGTTTTGCTAATGTTATAGAAAGTACAAGCTTGACGAATACTCATGCCTTGTTCTTTAACACTTTTGATAACTTGCGCTCGAAAGTCTGCTGAATAGGTCATGTATTCTTCTGCCGTATCATTTATTTTAAAAACATTGTATCTTATTTATAGAAGACTGACTATATTATAAACTAATGTTAATAATACTTTATTAGCTTCTTATTATTTATGTTTATAGGTAGACTAAACTTTACTATTTTTCTAACTGCAAAAAGTCCAGTTATTTAAAAAATTAGTTGAATCTAGATATTGTCTTTAAGATATTTCTGTTTCTCATCACATAAACTTAGACCAACTTCTATAGCTGCATTAAGATCAGCATCTTTTTTGATGCTATATGGCACGTTTGAACTCATACCACTTAGTTTTAGAGAATCGACGGCTGCTTGGTTGAGCGGTATACCAATATAAGACTCATCTGTGAAACCTTTTGGCATAAAATACACTTCACTACCAAAAGTTGGATTATATCCACAAGAAATTTCGCCATAAGTTACAGTGAAAGGATAAGGTGTAGCATGCTCAAAAGACCATAAAATTTCATTTACATTAACAAAACCTGTACCATAATATTCATCATATACTGAAGGCACGGGAGTACAAGTAACTATGGGCTATGGGCTATGGGCTATGGGCATAAGCTAAATATTGGCTTAAACATAGTACATTACTAACTTTATTATTATTAACAAAACCTTATCAAAATTGATCATCGTTTTAGCTTTAATAAATAATAGTGATTATCTATTAAAGCTAACGTATTATAAGTTGATAATACTCTAAAGTTTTTTATTCTCTCAACAAAACATGGTTTGTATACCTCTATCATAAAACAGACCTCTTGCAAAAGTACCAGTTCATTGACTTTCACTGATGGATTTACGAGGGCTAGCGATGACTTATGCAAGAGGTCTAATAAAAAATTATTTTTTTAGCTATTAGAATTTTGGGATATATCTGATTACTCATTGATATTATTTATTCCATTTAGTATCCAATTAATTTTTTTACCTTCTTCGACCAAACCATTCTTCCTTTTTTTGCTATGCTTAAATAATGCCATATTGCCATTAAAAGAATCAACATAACTCTCAGATAGTGAACCTTCCATTTGTGCAACAATTATAAGTATGGACAATAGACCATTCTCGTTCTCAGGCCTTAAAAAATAAGCCTCATCGGTAACTTTAATGACTATTCCACTCATCCCTTTCTTTTCTTTATCAGGTCTTGCATCACTATCTATAATGTAGTAAATCTCATTATCTATTAATACTCTAATTACCAGAACTTCATATGGATACTTAGTAGGATTAAGTAACTTATGACTCAAAGCCATAGTCGTGAAATCATCCTCATTGTTAAATCCTGTGCCAAAAGTAAACCATTCGGCTCGAACCCTACCATTTACCTTTTCACGAAGCTCTTTAGCATGAGTCCATAATTTGTCAAGACGTGCTCTGGACTTACCAGTATCAGTACTAGGTGCGAATGCAATTTCTAACCATCCTATATCACCCCTATTATTTGCTATATCTCCGACAGCAAACTCGTTTGCTTCGGGCGGATAGATAGCTTGCATATTACCCCTATCGTTTCTATCAGATTGCTGCCTATAGTTTTCTAATATCCATCTTTCTCCTAAAATCTCTAAGCACTCTTTAACTACTGCTACCTCTAAATTATTAACATGATAGTCAGGGTTTAGATCTATATCTTCTACGTTTTCTCTTTTAGTCAGAGGTTGATAATATCCATCTAATGTTTCTTCTAAATCAGCTAAATCGCTAAGTTTATTTTTAAATGAAGGTGATAGCATAACTCTTATGACGTTCTGATCGTCTAAAAAGTTAGGTTCTGACATACCTGTTATCTGTATGCATAAGAGTGTTCTAGCATCTAATCTCATAACCCTACATTTAGCTTGGATTGGATCTGTATGCCAGGGTTCTACTGGTAGATCGATTTTTTCACTACCATATTCGTTCATTCGTTGTTGATGGACATTAGACACTAAGTCTTTTACGGTCGTCTTAGCATAAGCATTTGTTTTCAAAAAATGTAATAGTAATGCATCACGTTTTACAAATCGGCTTGGCAAATATACTGAGTTTTCAACATCCTTATTGTTTTTATCTAAAAGACATCTTCCTATGACTGTCCTTTTTCCTTGTAACTCAGGAAAATTTTCATTACCCCAAGTTGAGGTGAGTAGTACACGTTTTATCTCCGTTGAATACCCATAGTTTGCGTTAAAGAATATTAGAGGGTGAATAAGCAAAGTTTGAATCTCACCCGATTGATCTTCAAAATCTGTTGAAATGATAGATAGGTTACTATTGGTAAGTAGTCCTGAATAATTTTGAACAATTCTGTCTCTTAGCTTTCCAACGTCCAAACCTTCTGGCTGATACTTTGTATTTTCATTATTAAGTGTTAATTCCATTTCTGGAAAATAATACCTTGATATACAAATGCCATTACGCCAAATAGAGCCTATTGGCATTTTTAGTATATAGTTGAATGGTAATTCAAGGACGCTTTGATATTCTCTTCCGCTTTCATTAGCCAAGCTTATGTTTAAAAAAGCAATTTTTATTAAAAGTTGTGAATTATCTCGACTATCCTTTTTTTTAAGATAGCCGTAGTAGGTCACCACGTAATCATCATTATATTTAAAAGCTTCACGGCCTTTGAATTCATTGTACCTTTCTATATATTTTCTAATTCCGATTGATGTTTTATAAGGTATTATAGGATTGTCTTCAAACTTTGAATAAATCATTAAGCATTGTCCATGTGACATTTATTAAGGAAATATAACATACATTTGTTGCTATTAATTGAAGAGTCTAATATATGACATCTATTGGGTAAATTTGACATTTATTAGGAGAAGTGACAGTAACTGTTTGATGGTCAGCATTCCACCCATATTGTGTACGTTAGGGTTACCTAGATAAACACCCAACGCATTTTGACCATATTTTTGCTGGATAGATTGAATACCTGCAGCAACTTTATCCAATGCTTCTGGCCAACTAATAGGTTTCCAACCGTCTGCCGTTCTCTCTACAGGCTGCCGCAAACGGTCAGGATCTTCATGCAAATCTTGCAAGGCAGTAGCTTTCGGACAAATATAGCCTTGCGAAAACGGGTCGTTTTTATCCCCTTTAATCGACAAGACTTTTTCGCCATCATGTTTTATCTCGACACCGCACATCGCTTCGCACAAGGTACAGGTTCTAAAATGTAGTTGTTCATTGACTGTGTTTGATGTAGCTACTGTTGTAGTCATAATCACGCTTCCTTTTGTGTTTTACTGACTCTGGTTTTACGATGACTGTTGTTACTTATCTTCATTCCTTGTCATCACTAAATGTTCTCACTACTAACTGCGCCTGCCTCCTTGTAAAAAATGGGCGAACAGCGCATCAAAGCTTGCTTTCAACGCGGCAATTGCCTGTGGTCTGGAATAGCGCTGCTGATGACAGCCTAGTATTAACTCGTGTACCTGTGCGCTTGCGATATCGACACAAAGATTGACCTCGGTACGCTCAAAAGAACGACCAGATAACTGCAAGCCTTGAATAAATATTTCTGCCCACTCCTCTTGTATGTCGGTGACCAAATTCCCTAGTCCGTTTTTTAACGCTGATGGGCTTTTTATACTGGCCTCTAGCCGCGGGCGGTCTTCTAGTAAGTGCTGAAACAATGCAATGTTTTGGAACGCAGAATCAAAAATCATCATCAAACAGCGCTCACACTGTTGATTAAAGTGATCTGTGTTTAATACATCATAGTTTTTGAGCATGTCTATCCATGCCAAACGCATAGGTGATAAATAGCTGTCTTTTAGCTGAGCGCTCAACTCGTTCTGTAGGGCATCAAGACTGTCAAAATGATTGTAAAAACTAGGCTGGGCAATGCCAGCGCCTTTGGCAATTTTATTCATACTCATGCCCTGAGCACCTTCTGAGCTGTATAGCCGTAGCGCGCTTTTTAGCAATGCCCGTCGCGTTTTGGCTTTGGCCAGATCGCGTTTGGACACTATCGGTGCGGTTAAATGTGCAGTAGCATTCACAACAAACATATCCTTATCTAAGGTGAACATACATCAGCCGCTTATCTTTAAGGTGAGTACATCCAAAAATATTTACGATACTGAAAATATTATAGTGGACTGACTGTATTGGGCGATATCTCAACTATAAGGTTATAGTTATTATCCTGATAAGTCTATAGCCAAAATCGTGGCAATCTTTTTAGATTGGTTATCACCCTGCATCATCCATAGAACAAGCGCTTAGAAAAATCAGCAGAAATTATTATCGAGAGGTTATTAGATAAAAAGAGAGATAGCAGCTGCATATTGTCTAAAAATAATTGCTACCAGTAGAGCATTTGAATGTTCAACAGATCCTAGTATTTTACGAAGCACTAGACTGATAACAGTTACTAACTACCATTCAAACTTAGGGATTTTTGACATAACCATGGTACAAGTAACATAGCCATTTCATTAATTGTAAT
>NZ_JBQSVP010000112.1:0-10576 GCF_052376345.1 Psychrobacter sp. AOP5-GZ1-6
TATAAAGGTGACACACTTTTTGACCCTAAACTATATTCTCAAATAGAGAATTTAGGTGGGCTTGGCACGGGAAGCTTACGTACAGGGGTAACGTTTAATAATGACCAGTTTGTAAGTCGATACTCAAGATGGCAAAGTGATGCGGCGTATAGAGAAGATGGTATACTTGGGGTAATAGCTCAAGGCGCAGTAGGTGTAGGTGCTTCGCGTGTTGCTAAAGGTGTTACCAGTAAATCGTCTAATAGCGCTTCAAGTTCATCCATGTTAGGAGCAAATGGTACTCAGACTAGTAGTAAAACTGTTTGGAAAGAAAAAGGTTCAAAAGCAAGAATAGATGTGGAAAATCCAGCTCCTGGAGAGCGACCTGGCCAAGTACATTATCAAGATGCGAACAACGCTAAGTACTATTATAATCCAGCGGACGGAAAACTCTACACTGGTAAAATTTCTGATGGTCTAGTAGCACCAAAGTCTATACAAAAATTACTAAAAAACGATAATTTTAGAAATGGTATTAATAAAGGCTTAAAATACTTAGGAGAATAATCATGATCTATACTAACTCACTGATGTCAAGTTATCTAACATCTAACAAGAATATGATATTTGAAAGCGATTTAGACAAAAGACTGGAAGATGTACTTAAGCAAGGTTTCTTAGCTGTTGATGATTGTATTTTTTTAGCGGAAATCTTTCCTACTAACTATAATAAGGGTTCCCTCAATAAGAAAGAAATTGAAACAGACTTTCTTGATTTTTCTGGCTTTGAGGCTTCAACTAATAAGTTCCATATCGAAGATTTTACGGATAAAGACCCTTTCGTTCAATCAATAATTTTTTTAAATAAATTTAAGGAAAAATGGTATGGTGATTTTCCTTTAGAAAGTCTGACTGTTTTAGTAAGCTTTCAAGACGATGATATTGGCAAGTTTTCTACATTCACATTTCATAAAAATAGAAAAAATGAGGTAGTCTATGATCCTAAAAAGATTGAGCTAAATAGTGAGCCTGTATATTTAGAAGTTATATCTTAATTCTGTACAATATGCTTAAGAAATCTGGTAACTAAAAAAATAACTTTATATAAGATAGTAGTTTTTAAAATGTATGACTAACCTAAAAGTTACGATACTTAATATATCGTAGCTTTTTTTATATCTCAAACTAATACACCGCTACCTATGACAGCGACCAAAAGAACATGGGTTTTAGTGCAGATCTTGATCTTGCCAAAGGTGCAGGCTCCAGTCTCTCGGTCAATGGCGGTAAGACCAATGTCAATGCTGACTATCAAGCCGTGGGTGAGCAGTCAGGCGTCTTCACAGGGGATGGTGGTATTGATCTTACCACCGAAGGCACAACCAATCTGATAGGCGGCGCGATTACCACCACGGACAAAGCCCTACAAAATGGATTAAACAACTATGTCAGTAAAGGTGGCATTACGACTCAAGACATAGAAAACACCACCAGCTATGAGGGCGATGCCATTTCTGCAGGTGTTAGCATTGGTAATACCACTGGTAAACCACAAGCCACCATGAACGGCATTGGCTACGGCACAGATAGTGACAGTGATAGCAGTGTGACTCGTGCAGGTATTACGGGTGTTGCTGGAAACAGTGATATCACGACGGATAACCGTGCTGAGTATGCGGGCACTCTTGAGAATGTATTTGATGCTAGTCAGGTCAATGAGGAGCTTGGGGCGCAGACGCAGATTACCCAAGCCTTTGACCAAGAACGTCGTAAAGTCAAGAATGAGATTAATGCCAAGGAGAAGAAGTTAAGGGATGAGGCAGAAGAACAAGGACAGCTAGGTAATACCACAGCTCGCGATAAACTTATCGAACAAGCAGACAAAGTACAAAACCAAGGATTATTGTTTGATGCTATCTCTGGCGCTATCTATGGACCAAATTCAAACGGCGCGACAGGCTATGTCGCTAAAGTAGCTAGTCCTTTTGTATCTAATCAAATTGGACAATACTATAAAGAACAAAGTGAGACCCAAGGAGATAGTCTTACTGGCAGCCAGCAAGCGGGACATATATTAGCTCATAGCATTCTTGGTGCTGCTGTAAGCTATGCGACTGGTAATAATGCAGTGACGGGCGGTATTTCGGCAGGAGCAGGTGAGGCTACGGCTCCCGTTTTATCGAAGTTTCTCTATGGTAGTAGTGATCCTGCCAACCTAACTGCTGAGCAAAAAGATACCATTAGTGCTATTACTAGTGCAGTCGGTCTGACTATCGGTGCAACTACGGGTAATGCAAATGATGCGGCTAATGCAGCTGAGACCAGTAAGGTTGCGGTTGAGAACAATCAAATGCTTGTACCACAGGCTTATGACAAACTTACTGCTAAAGAGAAGCAGCTTTACAATAAACTAGAAAAGCGTAAAGCGCCTGAACTAACTGCATTCTTAAAGAGTTACGAATCTTGTAACAGTAGTAGTTGCCGAGCAAACGTTGAAGCTCTCTACCAAAAAGCTAGTAAACTATTTGGTGAAATAGTACTAAAAATGGTCAAAGAGGGTGATCTTAGTTTAGCTGAAGTCCAAATGCTTAACGATAACTTAGCGAATAAGTTTGCAAAAGCAGCTGATAATGAAAAAGGTACTATAGCGAGTTTGGAAACAAATCACTGGAGTCCAGTAGGTGTTCTTGGTTATACACAAAATTTGGATCAAGCACTTACATTAGCTAGACATAACTACTTAGTGAATGAAAAAGGACTGACAGGAAAGGCATTAGCTAATGCTTTGAGTAAAGATGAAGTTACTCAGCTACTTTCTTTAGGCCTACCTATATATACTGGTACTGGTAGTGGTCCAACCAAAGTTAATTCTAATAAGACTACAAATGATAGAGCAAATAACTCGGCTAGGACTATGGAAAGAATCAAAGCGGCAGAAAGAATTAGCACTGCTAGTCCTAATAAAACACCACCTCAAGTTACAGCGCCAAGAAATGTTGAGGAACAAATTTTGTGGAATCAGGTTGTTAATAATCCTAAAGCAGGTAGACGGTTACAAAATATGAATAATGATACTAGGTTTCCGATAGATGCAGGATTTCAGAAGATGGAAGCAAATATAAAAAGAGCAGACGGAAGAAATACTACCATCCATTATCAATACAATACTAGAACTAATAAGGCATATGACATTAAGATAACTACAGATAAAAATAATAGTTACAGTTATCCGGCAGAAAAACCATCTAAAAGAGAGAAAATAAAATGATCAGAGCAAAACTTAGATCGACTAACCAATTTGTGTATATTTACCAAACTTATCTGCAAACTAATTATGATAATGAGGTGGTTTGGCACTATTTATGTAGTGAAAATATAGGCTATGGCTTGAAAGTATACTATTCCGAGGAAATTGATGATATTGAAGTGCTTAAATACTTTCATGATGAAAATATAGATTTATCCGAAGAATATATGCACCCTATTCTAAAAAAAATTGTAGATAGCGATTGGGAGTTATACAGTGATATTGTAGAGGGTGACCAAGAATCTTGGTTAATCTTTGAACAACAATTAGGGCATAGGCCATAACTGAAAAATAATGGGTTAAATTGTTGGTAGCACGTAGGCTAGGTTTTTAGCCCAGTAATCTATAGTTGATTATGACTCCCGAAATTCGAGTCAGAGCAACGTCGTTATCCGCGCTGAAGACGTTAATATTGACAACGTCACCGACGTCTACACCAATCAAAGCGAGCAAAGCTTTAAGCAAAGCGGACTCACCGTCTCCGTCTCTAACAGCTTAATTGACAATGCCAAAGCGATTGATAGTCTCGTTGACGCTGGTAGTAATACTGACAGCGCGCGTATGAAAGGCATGGCGGCGGTTGCTAGCGACCAAAAGAACATGGGCTTTAGTGCTGACCTTGATCTTGCCAAAGGTACAGGCTCTAGCCTATCGGTCAATGGTGGCAAGACCAATCTTAACTCTGATTACAAAGCCGTTGGAGAGCAGTCTGGTATTTTCTCCAACGAAGCCGACATTGTCGCTGAAGGCAAAGGCACCTTCAAAGGTGGCGTGTTTGTCACCTCAAAAGAAGCTCAAGCCAATGGCAAGAGCAACATCGTCTTTAAACAAGGTGTTAGCTCACAAGATATTAAAAATACCACGAGTTATGAAGGTGAGGCATTATCAATTGGTCTAAGCATTGGTAATACCACCGGTAAACCACAAGCCACCATGAACGGCATTGGCTACGGCACAGATAGTGACAGTGATAGCAGCATCACCAAAAGTGGTGTCAGTGGCTACAATGATCCACAAGGCATACTCACCACTAACAACCGTGAAGCACTTGGCGGTAAGCTTGAAAGTGTGTTTGATGCTCAAAGGGTTAATGAAGAGCTTGGGGCGGTTCACCGAGTACTTGGTCACCGATTTTCAAGAGGTAGAGTACATGCATGCACCCTTATCGTGATTATATCATTAGAGAGTGGACAGCCTCTTAAGAGTTGATGAATATATAACTACTAACCCTTATAAATAAATACTTCAAAGAAATTTTCAGACATAAAAAAGCCTCAAACAATATAATGCTTGAGGTGATATTTGAACAAAACTTAAGCTATAAATAGTGGTGCGCTCGGCGGGAATCGAACCCACGACCCTCGGCTTCGGAGACCGATACTCTATCCAACTGAGCTACGAGCGCATAATAAACAGTCTGCTATATTGATCAACACAGTACCTTAAAAGGTGTCAAAGGTCTTATGAAGTATCGAAAAATAAAGACCGCTTAGTCTAACAAATAAATAGCATAAAGCCAATAAATCAAGGCTGAGATTAATGTTTTTTCAGAAAAAACAAGATAGTCATTAAACAGGCATGGCAATTTACCTGTCTTTTCCCTTATAATGCTAGGGAGAATTCATATTTATAATCACCGATTACAAGTGTGCCAGCATGCTAGCACTCTGTTTGCTATTGATGACTAGTTATCATCAAAGGAGGACAAACAGTTTGTCTGAGCCGTGCAAGCCTTTGTACATGTAATAAGAGAACGTGACGAATGAGAAAAGTAGTTATGTTATCGGCAGCTGCCATTCTAGGAATTGCTAGTATCGCGGTGAGCCAAGCCGAAAGTGTTGTAGAAACGCCAGCAGCTGCCTCTGATGCAGCAGCAACGCAAGAAGTTGTAGAAAGCGCACCAACTGAGTCAGATACTGACACCGAAGCTGCTGCTGATACAACAGAGGGCGATGCTGCCACTGAAGAAACTGCCGCTGCAGCACCTGTTGCTGAAGAAGAGCCAATTCCACAAGATACGCCGCAAGTGCAAAAGCTTATTGCATTATATCCTAACTTGATTGCTCGTATTCAGCCTGTGGCTACCGTATGCTTTGAAGACGATGAAGTCTGTGATGTAACTGCACGTGCTGCTGGTCCAGCAGCTGGTGATGGACCTCGTGATGGTAAGGCTGTATATAATGCCGTATGTCATACTTGTCATGCAGCTGGTTTGCTCGGCTCTCCTGTTTTCGCTGATGCTGGCGCTTGGGGACCTCGTATAGCAAAAGGTACAGATACCTTATATACCCATGCTATCAACGGTTTTAATGCAATGCCTGCAAAAGGTGGCGCAGACATCCCTGACGAAGAAGTCCAAAATGCTGTAGATTATATGGTTGAAGCAGCAAGCTAATCTTTAATAAGTGCTTAGCTAAGCTTTTACGATTTATATCTAGAAAGCGCCTATCTCACTCAATGAGATAGGCGCTTTTTTAATCATCAATATTATCAATATGAGACTTAAGGCGTATTGTGGTTGAAATTCTCAAACAGCAACCTCATTTTATGACATTACAATATATCTTATATACAGTTATCATCTCAAAATATTTTTACATACTTTATAACAAACAAAGAGGTCTTCATGTCTGAGGTACCAGCACTTACGATAAAGAATTTATCCAAGACTTATGACAATGGTTTTTCAGCACTAAAAGGGGTGGATTTAACCGTACCGCAAGGTGGATTTTTTGCGTTACTTGGTCCAAATGGTGCAGGCAAGTCAACGATGATTGGTATTATTAGTTCGTTATTTAAGCCTACGACAGGCAGTGTGCATATTTTTGGTACTGATTTACTAGAGAACCCATCTGTTGCTAAGCAATATCTTGGAATCGTACCGCAAGAGTTTAATTTTAATATGTTCGAAAAAGTCGAAGATATTTTGATTACCCAAGCAGGTTACTTTGGTATCTCTGCTAAAGAAGCACGTCCTAGAGCGAAAAGACTGCTAACAGCACTTGGTCTGTGGGATAAACGCGATAGTAAATCACGTGAGCTATCAGGTGGTATGAAGCGCCGTCTGATGATCGCACGCGCACTGATTCATAAGCCAAAATTATTGATTTTGGATGAGCCGACTGCTGGTGTCGATATCGAGCTACGCCGCTCTATGTGGGAATTTATGCAGCAAATTAATATCGAAGAAAAAACCACGATTATTCTGACTACTCATTATCTAGAAGAAGCGGAGCAGCTATGTAAGCGTATTGCTATTTTGGATCATGGTGAGATTCGTATTAATACAGAAATGAAAGATTTGCTCGCGCAGCTATCCGTTGAGACGTTTGTCTTTGATTTAGAAACACCGCTTACCAATCAAGTGGTTTTGGAAGGAGTGACAGGAGTTTCACAGCCTGATGAGCAGACACTAGAAGTGACGTTAACGGAAGGTGAGTTTTTGAATAGTGTCTTTGAACAGCTGTCAGAGCAAGGTATTACAGTAGGAAGTATGCGCAACAAAGCCAATCGACTAGAAGAGCTGTTTATGCGCTTGGTGGATAAAAATATTCAAAGTGCAGATAGCATGAAGGAGGCGGGGTTATGAGTCAAGAAATAATAGATCCTAATAAAACCATGTCATTGAGCAAAAAGTGGATTGCTTTTCGCACTATTCTGTTAAAAGAAGTTCGCCGTATTTTGCGAATTTGGCCACAGACGTTGCTGCCACCAGTCATCACGATGAGTCTTTACTTCATTATCTTTGGTAAGATGATTGGCTCGCGTGTGGGTGAGATGGGCGGCGTGCCATATATGCAGTTTATCGTACCTGGTCTGATTATGATGTCGATCATTACCAACAGTTACTCTAACGTTGTTTCGAGCTTCTTTAGTGCCAAATTCACGGCCAGTATCGAAGAGCTATTGGTATCGCCAGTATCCAAACATGCGATTTTGATGGGCTATATCAGTGGCGGTATCTTCCGCGGGCTGGCTATTGGCGTTATTGTCTCGATAGTAGCGCTGTTTTTTACCGATTTAGGTATTGAGCATTTATTTGTGACCGTATTTACAGTACTAGGCACGTCTATCTTATTTTCACTTGGCGGCTTTATCAATGCCGTGTTTGCTCGCTCATTTGATGATATTTCTATCGTTCCAAGCTTTGTGTTGACGCCGCTTACTTATCTTGGTGGCGTGTTTTATTCGATGGAAAATCTATCACCATTTTGGCAAAATATCTCGTTATTGAACCCTATCGTTTATATGGTCAACTCATTCCGTTACGGTATCCTTGGCTACTCTGATGTCAATGTTTGGTATTCGATGGCGGCTATTTTTGTATTCTGTGCGATATTTTATACCATCGCCTATCGCTTGCTCAGTAATGGCTCACGTGTGCGTTTATAAATTAAAAGATGACGGAGGTTTATAAGTCGTCATTTGTCATAAGTAGCTTGTAATTCATAGACTGATAACCTTATTATAAGAGCCCAATATTGTTGGGCTTTTTTTATGTATAAAATCTTTGTAAGCAGTATGAGTAAGGCTGCTACCGCAGGTCTGTTAATGGCAGTATTCAATCACGCTGATAAGTTAAAGATGGTCTATAATATGCAAATTTATCTACAGATTGAAGGTATCAATTATGGCAGTTTCTAGTCATTTGCCAACATCCACAAGTACAACTGGAACGGGTCAATGTACGGCTATAATTACTATATCTAGAATGCAACCGTTTACCGTACATTTTAGACGGCCTGATATCAAGCCGTTATCAGCTAATGAGATAAAAGGCTCTATAGATTATTATGATGGCAGTTATGGTTTTGATTGGCTAAGAGATGAGTATATCTACGATATTGAGGAAGTATATGAATTAGGTAAAGATTCTTCAACAAATAACACTACACTTATGAGATTATATAAAGGTAAAGTTGAAGATTTAATTAATGAATATAGTAGGTTTAGTTCTTCAGACAAAAAAATCGCTGAAATTGAAAGTATCGAAACAGTACTAAAAGAAACTTACGTACCAGCTTGGTTATCTATTTTTCCAACCAGTTATAGCTCAGATGAAAATAGTACTGGCGTAGATCTATACTTACAAGTGGAGCAAGAACAACTGTTAGGAGTAGCTATCTGCCCATTGCAGAGTCCTGAAAGTATTGCTATCTCGTTTGATGCGGGCAATGATAGTGGTATCAGCATCACAGCACCAGGTATTAGCACTTTGGCTGATTTGCTGGGAGGGAGTGAGACTGAGTTAAAGCGACATTTTGACGGTCCAGAACTGCAAAATAAAGTGATTAGACGCTATAGAGATAACAGTAAAAAAATAAATATTACCGCCACGACTGGTAGTGATAAGGTGAGAGTCATTAAGATCATCGCTACTACTAAAAAAATAACCAAAACGGTTGGTTTGTTGTGTGTGTACCCGAATGATACGATCAAGCAAGCTGATATTAAGGCAGTTCCTTACATCATCTTCAAGAACGGAAAAGAGTCTCCCATGCCTAATCCTATTGACATACAACAGTATGTTAATCGGTATTTTTTAAACCAATCGTTAGTTCAAGGCACGGTGAGTAGAGAGCCAAGTTTGGATATCACCAACAGTGAGCAGTTTACCAGACCTATGTTGGATAATTTAAATAAGAATATGAAGACTTATATTCAGGTTAACCCTGCGACAAATACTTATTATATAGATAGCCGACATGCTAAATCCTTTAGCGATACAATGGTAGCACTCTATGAGGATGCCCGTAAGCTGAAGCTTAATGATGATGGTGATAACCAAAAAACATATGTCTTTTTTACAGACTTTCCTGTATATAAGCCACTATCAGGAAATTTCAGTTATGCAGTCTACGGGGCGGCAGAAAATACAGAGCAGACACTTTGTTCTAGTTGTTCTGCCAAAAAAACCGTCTGGGGAAACACAGTCGTTATGTTTGCATCTGGTAATACTAGGTTAGGAAAGATCTCTCATGAATTGGGCCATAGTTTTAGCTTACCTCATACTTTTGACAACGGTCAGTCGACACCTCATGCTTTTTATCAAGGCTACACAGATAACGTGATGGATTATCCAAATAAAATCAATACGGAAATAAAAAATCCATACGAAGACAGTTTACTCTCTTTATTTAAATGGCAATGGAACCTCATTCGTCAGGATAGAAGTATCAAATAACAGGCAGCTTTATTATTATGATTCAATCAAAATTGTTGTTAAACAGTCTTATCGTTTTAGCTGTTGGCTTTGTCACACTGTCAGCGCACGCCTATGAAGCATTTCAAAGTGCTTGTTTCCCTGATGGTTATATACCAGATCCTAACGATGAGCTGCCTTATGCGCCACCAGAACCCTTAACAGGCATTGAGAGAGAAAAGCCTATCGTATTGATGACTAGGAAGGAGTTTAACGAGAGAATACGGTTATCACCACTGTGGGAGTCTTTGTATGATAAAGAGTTAGAGTATGGTAGCTATGGTTCTTCTTATAGTTTTAAAACGTTAGGAGAGCTGATGGGTGCTAATAGTTATATTCGTGTCACGAGTCATTTAGATGGACATTACTGGAAAGAGAGTCAGAGGCTTACTCAGTTATCTTATGGCAATCATGATCTTAAACAAAGAAATCAGTATCACCACCAGCTCCTAGAGCAAGAAAGGATTGAGATGATCGAAACTCTCAAATTAGCAATAGATAATATAGATGATAAAACCGCTAGCGAGATCATTGATAAGCTGTATGAGCAGTATATGGACAAAGTGAATAATAAGGCATATCTATCGGATGCAGAGACTATCCATACTTATATCGAGTATGATGGCAAAAATATATCTTTTTGGGGTAAGGTTAACTGCAAATACGATATGTTTACTGGCATGACTATTGATTAAAGTATCCTAGCTATAAATTAAAATACGAAGGTATTTGGTGGTTTGGGACAGGATAAGCATTGACTGTATCCTTATTTTAAAATGGCTATGGAACATCATGATTCAATCAAAATTGTTGTTAAACAGTCTTATCGTGTTAGCTGTTGGCTTTGTCACACTTTCAGCGCACGCCTATGAAGCATTTCAAAGTGCCTGTTTCCCTGATGGTTATACACCAGACCCTAACGATGAGCCACTTTATGCACCACCAGCACCCTTGACAGGCATTGAGAGAGAAAATCCTATCGTATTGATGACTAGGAAGGAGTTTAACGAGAGAATACGGTCATCGCCATTGTGGGAGTCTTTGTATGATAAAAAATTAAGGAATGGTAGCTATGGTTCTTTTTATAA
>NZ_JBQSVP010000113.1:0-10205 GCF_052376345.1 Psychrobacter sp. AOP5-GZ1-6
TATTTCCTAAAGCTCAGATGCACCTGTCGGTAAATGGGCATATCAGTCGATGGTAGAAGCGAATGTCAGACCCTATTAGAGATTTACGAGCATCTCTAATGCGGATATCTAATCCATTTGCAGAGATACGGAATACTGTAGCTAATAGCGCATCTCTAAAATCAATGAGGGAGATTGCGTTTGAAGTACAGTCCAACATAGAAATAGATAGCAAAGGTACGGTTACGCTAGATGATAAACGTATTACTGCTACAGCGCTTCAAGAATTATCAAATAAAATATTTTATGATTCATCAATAGCTAAAACAAACTCGTTAGAAGAGTCTATAAATAATTTAGTTAACGAAATACGGAAACAAAAAGACCCCTTATCTCAGAGAATATTGATATGCTTTATATATCCGTTAATAATCATCGTGATTGCATCATTTCTAAATCCAATAGTAGATCATAACGTCAAGTCATACTTAAATTCTGATAAAAGGGCTCTAGAAAAAGAGTTAAAAGCTAATGCGAACTCAGTCATTGATGACAGACAGTTATTACTTTCACTAAGATATGTATCAGTTGATATCTTGAATGTAAGAACCTCTGCATCAACTAAATCAAAACCAATTGGATGCTTATATTTTTCTTCTACAGTATTGATAATTGAAAAACGTAAAAATTGGACTTTAATCGAGTGGCACGATCCTGAAACAGGTGCCGAAATTACTGGTTGGGTTTTTTCAAGGTATCTTGCCAAATTTAGGTAGCGCTTTAGCAAGGTATTACTATAAAATAATTATTCCGCTATGCTCCACAGATGTATAGCACAGCATTAAATTTTAAGAGATGAATATAAACATTCTAAAACAACTCGCCCATCTCAATTTCTTCCTCAAACTCGAACCCCAATTGCTCACTTTTACGTTGTTTCATCTGCTCGATACGCCGCTTACGTCCAGAGACCAGTCGCAGTACCTCACGGCGCTGCTCTGTGGTCATATCATGCCATAGCTGACGTTCAGGACGACTGCGCAAGCAGCCAAAGCAATAGCCTTTTTTATTGCTTTGACAAAGACCAATACATGGGTTGGCAATCTCGAACAGCTCAAACTGTTGATTCATGACTCCTCCATAATGACTACCGTCATTCCTTTGACCTGCATAAAACCACTGTTTAACTTTATTATGTCGTAAATATTGACTAATAGTGTGCCGTTTTATTATTACTGTTTTTATGGAGTGGATGCTATGCTGAGTGTTTAGTATCTATATAAAGCAATCATAACAAAATTAATAAGCGAGATTATACGTGAACATTATTTATATTCATGGACTGGATAGCGATGCGAACTCTACCAAAGGTGTGCTGTTAGAAAAATACTGCCAGCAGTATCATTCTGATATCAGCGTATATCGCCCTGATCTTAACAGCGCTCCTGAGCAAGTATTTGAGCAGTTGGTCAAATTGGTAACTGAATTAAATAGAGAAGCTAGAACGGTGCTGGTAGGCAGCTCGTTAGGTGGTTATTTTTCTACGCTAGTTAGCAATCATACAGGCTGTGCGGCGTTATTATTAAACCCCAGTACTCAGCCGCATATTACGTTGCAGCGTTTTGCTAATGAATTGTTAGTAAATACTGATAACGAAGGTGATGCGTTAAACAATGAAATTCTACATACCACAGCGGGCGGTTGGAATATTACTCACTCAGATTTGCAATGGTTTGCCGCGCATCCTTTAGAAGTGATTAATCACCCTGATAAAATGGCTGTCTTGATCAAAGAAGGAGATGAGCTGCTGAATCCTTATTTATCAAGAGATTTTTATAGAGGGTCTGATGTAAGGGTCACTTTGCAAGAGGGTGGCGATCATAGATTTAGTGATTTCAACGAACAGCTGCCTATGGTCATCAAGACGCTACAGCATTTGCTACAGAATTAAATAGACGACATTATATGACGTAAGTGACTGAGTATTGACGTTACTGTCGCTATTTTTCGTTATAATGGTTTAATAGAATTAAACGCACATGAACAGTTAAGGATGCATTTGTGAGTCAATATAATGCGCAGTCGTTAGAAGTCCTAGAGGGACTTGAGCCAGTACGTCGTCGCCCAGGTATGTATACTGATACCACGCGCCCCAACCATTTGGCGCAAGAAGTCATCGATAACTCAGTTGATGAAGCATTGGCGGGTTATGCTAAGACGATCAAAGTTCAGCTATATAGTGATGGGTCGTTGTCCGTCGAAGATGATGGTCGCGGTATGCCCACGGATATCCATCCTGAGTTTAATCAATCAGGCATTGAGCTGATTTTGACACGTTTGCATGCGGGTGGTAAGTTTTCTACCTCTAATTATGAAGTGTCAGGCGGTCTGCATGGCGTAGGTATTTCTGTCGTTAATGCGCTATCGACGCGTGTGGAAGTCACCGTATGGCGTGACAGTACACAGTTTGATATGGCGTTTGAGAATGGTGCACCAGTGACGCCGTTGACTGAATCGGTCAGTTCGAACAAGCGTAAGCGTGGTACCAAAGTGCATTTTTGGGCGGATGGTAGCTTTTTTGATACGCCTAAATTTAATGTTAAGCAGCTCAAACATAATCTCAAGGCCAAAGCCGTGTTGTCCGCTGGATTGACGATTGAATTTGTCGATGAGATTAATAACGAAAAAGTGGTTTGGCAATTTACCGATGGGGTTGTGGAATATTTAAATGAGCAACTCGACGGTCTTGAAACACTGCCAGAAGCACCGTTCTATTATAATTACGATGCGAAAGCTGGCGAACGAGCTGCCATTACCTTTGCATTATCTTGGTTGCCTGATGGTGGAACGCCAATTCAAGAAAGCTATGTAAACCTTATTCCGACAGCTCAAGGTGGTACGCATGTTAATGGCCTACGCACGGGTATTTTAGAAGCATTGCGTGAGTTTTGTGATATTCATAATTTACTACCGCGTAGTGTGAAGCTAACCGCAGAAGACGTCTGGGATGGGGTTAATTACATCTTATCTCTTAAGTTCTCTGAGCCGCAGTTTTCTGGACAAACCAAAGAGCGTCTGTCTAGCCGCGAGGCTGCTGGCGCCGTGCAAACGCTGGCGAAAGATGCGTTTAGCCTATGGTTAAATCAAAACGCAAACATGGGCACGCAGATTGCTGAGTTGGCGATCAATAAAGCAGGTCGCCGCCTAAAGTCTGCCAAAAAAGTCGCCCGTAAGAAAATTACTCAGGGGCCAGCATTGCCGGGTAAGCTAGCAGACTGCCGTGGTGATTTGCGTGATGGCGCAGAGTTATTCTTAGTTGAAGGGGATTCTGCAGGAGGTAGTGCTAAGCAAGCGCGTGATCGTCATTATCAGGCGATATTGCCACTACGTGGTAAGATTCTAAATACCTGGGAAGTGTCGTCAGATACTGTGCTGTCGAGCCAAGAAATTCATGATATTGCCATTGCTATCGGGGTGGACCCTGCTTCCGATGATTTGTCTGAGCTGCGTTATGACAAAATATGTATCTTAGCGGATGCGGACTCGGATGGTTTGCATATCGCGACATTGATTTGCGCGTTATTTGTGAAGCATTTTCCTGCATTGGTTGACGCGGGTCATTTATTTGTAGCGATGCCGCCATTATACCGTGTGGATGTCGGTAAAGAGGTTCATTACGCGTTAGATGAGCCTGAACTTGCGCATATTTTGGCTAATGTACCGGGTAATAAAAAGGCACAAATCACCCGATTTAAAGGCTTGGGTGAAATGAGCGCAGAACAATTACGTGAAACAACGATGAACCGCGATACTCGACGTTTGGTTCAGCTAGACATGGATGACATGGTGCTGACCAGTAGTATTATGGATATGCTATTGGCCAAAAAACGTGCATCTGACCGTAAGTCTTGGCTTGAGAATAAAGGAAATCTGGCTGATATCTCATAAATGAATCAGCTATTGAGTCATAAAATGCTATAAAACTCAACTTAGCAGCATAAGCTTAATGTTATGATATAGGCATCTTTTATTATGTGGTGCCGTCATGACATCAAAGTTTTTTAATCGCGCAAAGAAAGTTTCTGCGACTGAACGCTCTAAAATTTTGCCAAAGCTCAGCAAAAAACAGCTGGGTGAGCACGTGCCAAGACGTGGTAATAAAGTTGCCCCAATGATTGCTTCAGCAATGTTAAAAGCGTCAGGTTGGCGTACAGTTGGTGAGATTCCAGATATTCCACAAGCGGTTGTGTTAGTCTTACCCCATACGTCAAATGTTGATGGGGTTTATGCGATACCCAGCTTATTCGCCCTAGATTTAAAAATTAGCATTATGGGTAAGCATACTCTATTTAAAGTGCCATTATTTGCTCAGCTATTGAGCTGGATGGGAGTCATTCCGATTGATCGTGGCAATAAAGGCTCGGTGCTACAAGCGAGTATTGATAAGTTTAAAACAGGCGAACCTTTGTTTTTAGGGTTAGCGCCAGAAGGTACACGTCAATATACTGAAAGTTGGAAGACAGGTTTTTATTATTTAGCAGTAGGTGCTGGCGTACCGATTTTACCAGTGGCTATGGACTACAACACTAAAGAAATACGTTTTATGACACTGGTTCATCCTACTGGTGATATCGAAACGGATCTGCCAAAAATTTATAAGCAGTATCAGGGTGTAATACCCAAACATCCTGAACGGTTATCACAGCCGCTACAAGACATCAATAACTCAGCCAAATAAGCCATTTAAATGCGCTGTTCCTACATAAATAAAAGCCCCTTAACATAATGATGTTAGGGGGCTTTTATTGATAGTGATACGTATTGGTGCTATCCAAAAGCTTATTAGCTATTGAATGTGCTAACCCCGCCATCGACAGGTAGGTTCATACCAGTGATAACGGCAGCATCTTCACTAGCCAAAAACATAACGGCGGCGGTCACATCAAAGGGTGTGGCGGTTTTTCCTAATGGAGAGAGCGCAACAAAAGGATTAGAGCTGTTATCTGTCGCGACTAAGCCTGCTGCTACTGCGTTAATACGTACGTTATTTGGAATATTTTCTAACGCCAGTTTTTTTGTAATATCAGTCAAGTTACGCTGTTCAGCTTTATAAGTATCAATATCCCAATCTACTGGGATATCAGTCAGCGTTGAGACATTAACAATATTACCTTGAGTTTTAATCAGCTCTGGAATAGCTGCCTGGTGAATGCCAATTTCAGTATCTATATTGACCATCACATCAATATGCTCGTATTTATCGAGTACATGCTCTATCAATCTTGCTGTCTGACTCGGGTCATTCACATCACTGGTTACAGTAAGATGATTGCCTGTATTAATCCAGGTATGGTCTTGTGGCAGGTCTTCATAGATATATTCTAGGATATCGGAACTAATGCCAACAATAATACAGTTAGCCCCTTCCTGTGCAAACCTAAGTGCGGTTGCACGACCAATATCTGAATCAGCTCCAGTTATGATGACGGTCTTTTCTTTAAAGCGCTTCATATTGTTCAATCCTTGTTATTATATGATTGTCGTTAAATAAATTTTAGGGCTTTATACTACAAACGTCATTGTGCATGATGCACTGTCTATGAGTCTGCACATAAGCGATATGACTTGGATATCATCATAACAACTCATCACCATGAAAGCGACTGTATCTCATGGTACTTATGATTAGAAATCCAATACCTTAGAATCTACTCTCTCAATAATAAACACTTGTAACTGTGTCCAACTTCATAGTCACCATAAAAAAAGACAGCCTAGGCTGTCTTTTTTTATGTAAGGCTTAAGAATAATAGGCTATTTATTTGTCGTCGCTACCAGGTAGTAACACGTTACCATCATTGCTGATATCGTCAGTATTGACAGAAGTGGTATCAACTACATCTGTATGCACGTCATTAGTTGGTGTGCTTGTAGCGGTTGGTGTGTTGTCACGAACTGCTTCAGCAACTTTATCTTCAGTTGATGCGCTAGGCTCAAGTGTAGACTTCGCTTTTGCTTCAGTTTGTTCTTCATCCATTTTGTCTTGCATTTTGCGCAAGAAGCGAGCTGCTGCTTCTTGACCACCAAGACCAAACGATAGAGCAAAGGCTACAGCTACAGCACCTAATGTTAGACCAAATGCTAGGTTAACAATAGAGTCAGCAATGCCCATCGCTTTTAGACCCATGGCAAGTACTAGACCCATGATCAGTACACGTACGATGTTTGCTAAGAACTGTGAACCTTGTTCAGAGCGTTCAACAACACTAGCAATAATATTGGCAAGCCAAAAGCCGATGAATAGAATAACTGCGCCCAAGATAATGTTGGCACCAAAAGCGATAAACATCGTGATGAGGGCTGAGATAGGTTCGAAACCTAATAGATCGGCCGCTGCGATAGAGGCAAATAACATAGCAAAGAAAATAATTGCCCAACCAACCAAGTCAGAAACTTGTTTGTCGCCCATGGCTTCTTCTAGACCAACTTTAGCAGGCAATTGGTTGATTGCAGTGTTTTCGATCAGGCCTTTGATAATGTTGGCGACCATACGAATGACGTAGAAAGTCACTATTAAGATAGCTGCTGCCATAAAGATGTTTGGCAATGCTTCCATGATTTTGTTCAGCATGTTCGTCGCAGGACGAGCAATTACTTCGATTTTTAGCGCATTTAATGCGGCAATAATCGTTGGAATAATAATTACTAAAAATGCTAATGAACCAGCAATGTTGGGTAGGCTATTTTTTTCGCTTAAACCTGCTTTTGAAGCAATTGCTTGTATATCAAAAGTAGCAACTAGATTGGTTACGATACCACGTACTACTTTAGCGATAATGTAGCCAACAACAAAGACAACTGCTGCAATCAAAATATTAGGTATAAAGCTGAAAATTTTATCAACCATATTAGTTAGTGGTGCAAATAAACCATCAAGCTGTAGTTTACCAAGCACCATGGTCAAAACGACTAGTAAGATGAACCAATAAACTATGTCAGCAATTGTACTGCTCATTGGTTTAACGCCAGCTTGAGCACTTAAACGTTCATCCATTGAGGTTTTAGACAGTACAGTATTGATACCTGTACGTGCAACGGTAGCCACGACCCAACCAATAAGACCAACAGCAATAGCACCAATCAAATTAGGAATAAATGCTAAGACTTGATTTACCATATTTGCAAATGGAGTTGAAATGGAGTTTAAGTTTAGTTGATTTAGCGCTCCTGAAATAGCGATAATAAAGATAAACCAGAATACAACCTTGGAGAAAATACCTTCTAGGTCGTAAGCCTTACCCGTTGAAGACTTCATACGTTGGTTAAGATTGACTTTAGAGAGCACGTTGCGTACCAAAGCCGCGATGCCAAGTGCAACTAGCCAACCAATAATAAAAATTAAAATAGCACCGATAATGGAGCCGATAGGGCCACCCAGATAGCCGTTAAAAGATGTGTACATTGGATTCATGTTATCCTCCTTTAATCATCATATAACAGCTGCCAAACGATACTATGAGTACCGTTATTATTAAGCGGAGCCAATATATAGATGGTTATAGTAAATAGTGTTCTTCAAAGTAAGCTATGCGATGATGTTATGGTTTTCGCGTAAATAGCCTTATCAAAAAGTACCTGTTTGCTTTATATTTATGGCTTTATTACTGGTACCTAGATGTTTTTTGATAAAGCAGATACTTGATTGCTTATCATCTTAGCTAATTTAGCATAGCTGATGAACCAGTAGATTTAAAGACACAATGCTTAACTTGTTACTATATTTGTGTGATAACTTGTTATTATGTGAATGAATATTAACATAGATTATACATTCACCCGATAATTTTATTCTAAACATGGTTACTAAAACTAAGTTTTGCTATTATAGAAAAATGTGACATCTCGCCACTATTTTTACAATTTGAGAGTATTTTATGAAAAAAATCACTACGTTAAGTGTTGGTGCACTTGCTAGCGCTATGTTGTTAGTAACAGGCTGTAGCACAAATAATGGCAGTCAAGAGACTGCAGCTCAAAGCGTTTCAATTACTGAGCAAAGCTCAGCAGATGAAAAAGTGGGCTATAGCTTAGGTTTTATGATGGCTGAAGGTAATAAAGAGGCTGTCAGTGACCTAAATCTTGATACTTTCGAAAAAGGCTTTCGTGATGGTTATGAAGGTAACGACTCAGCATTGACTCAAGAGCAAATGCAAGAAGTATTGACGACGTATCAAAAAGAGCAAGAAGAAAAATTTGTCAAAGATATGGAAGCAAAAGCTGAAGAGAATAAAACCAAAGGTGCAGCTTTTTTAGCAGAAAATGCTAAAAAAGAAGGCGTCAAAGAAACGGCTTCTGGCCTGCAGTACAAGGTAGTAACAGAAGGTACTGGTAAATCACCAAAAGCAACTGACGTGGTTGAAGTAAACTACGAAGGTAAGTTGATCGATGGTACTGTATTTGATAGCTCTTATGAGCGCGGTGAGCCAATTGAATTCCCATTAAATCAAGTCATCGCTGGCTGGACAGAAGGTCTACAGTTGATGAAAGAAGGCGGTAAATATGAGTTTTACATCCCGTCAGATATCGCTTATGGCGAAGCAGGTAATGCAGGAATCGAGCCTAACAGCACGTTAGTATTTACGGTTGAGTTGTTGTCAGTAAAATAATAAGTATTGATACTGATTAAGTATCATATTGAATAAGAAAAGCCCTCTAAAGTAAGAGGGCTTTTTTATGGCTAGCGTTTGGGGCTTTCGGATGTTATTTAATAACATCCATCACCATTGTTGTTATAAGTTTTTTTGGAAAACTTTAGAATTTCGGCCGTTATGATACTGCTCTTGACGAGACTCGGGCAATGCAGATGCTTCAACTTCGGCAAAGCCTTGTTCAACAAACCAATGTGCTGTGCGAGTGGTCAATACAAATAGCTTGTGTAGACCATGGCTGCGGGCTTGTTGCTCCAAAAATGCGAGCAAATCAGCACCGCGGCTACCGTTCCGATATTCAGGGTGTACGGCAACACAGGCAACTTCTGCAGAATCACTGTCTAATTGATAAAGGGCTGCACAGCCCAAAATCATACCATCACGCTTAATGACACTATAATGCTCAATGTCTTGTTCCAAACGTTCGCGTGAGCGGCTGACCAAAATACCTTGCTTTTCTAGCGGAGATAACAGCTCGATCAGTCCTACTACGTCATCAATATTGGCACGGCGAATTTCTTCGTAAGGATCATGGCTGATAAGGGTGCCTGAGCCGTCACGAGTGAATAGTTCTTCTAATAAGGCACCATTTTTGGCATAGGAGATGATATGTGTGCGATGGACACCTTGGCGGCAAGCCAAACTCGCACAATTTAAGAAATAATTGATTTCGCAGTTTAAATCGCGATCACGTAAAAAGCGATCAACTTCGTTTGGAATCATTTCACGCAATAGGCGGTCATCATCATTGATGCCTGCTTCTTCACCTAAGAATATTAATTTATCAGCACCTAAAGCTACCGCTGTATTTAGCGCGACATCTTCGGCCAGTAGATTAAAAACTTCGCCAGTCGCTGAATAACCCATAGAGCCTAAAATGACGATATGATCGTGTAATAGGTTGTTTTTGATGGCTTCAACATCGATAGAGCGCACTTCACCTGTCATCTGATAGTCGACACCATCACGAATACCGTAAGGACGCGCTGTGACAAAGTTTCCTGAGATAGCATCAATGCGAGAGCCGTACATTGGTGAGTTGGCAAGCCCCATTGATAGCTGAGCCTCAAGCTGTAAGCGGATAGCACCTACTGCTTGCAAAATAGCAGGCATTGCTACTCTTGGCGTAATCCGAATGTCTTGATGCAGTGGAGACTCGATATCCATGTCTTTTAAGTTTTTTTCGATTTGCGGTCGCGCTCCATGCACCAGTACTAGCTTGATTCCTAAACTATGTAGTAAGGCAAAGTCATGAATAAGCGTGCTAAAGTTTACGTGATTGACCGCTTCACCGCCAAACATAATCACAAAAGTTTTACCACGATGGGTATTGATATATGGAGCAGAGTTGCGGAACCACTGAACATATTCAGGGTTAATTTGGGGCATGGCGCTAGTAGTCATAATGGGAGCAGTAGTCGTTAGAATAAGAAAAAGGGCGTAGCAAAAAATGCTTATCGCTAAAGATTTACCATAGCAAAAAATGCCGTTATGAGCTATCTTTTATTTCAGTTGTAT
>NZ_JBQSVP010000114.1:0-10125 GCF_052376345.1 Psychrobacter sp. AOP5-GZ1-6
ACATTTATAAATTTGGGTTGGTCAGATACCTTTTTTACAAACTTTTTAAATGCATGGAAGATTGCATTGCCAGCGGCTTTCGTGGCTGTTTTAATCATCGGTCAGCCTGTGCAAAAGCTGACAAAAAAACTACTAGGAACATAAGACGGCGGCTGGCATCACTTATAAAATTAAATCTTGCACACTTCTGAGCGCACGATAAAACGTTTGCCTTCTGGTATTTCTAGTGAAAAGCTGGCGCCACGTCCGTTAACCACATCAATGGTCAAATCTGTGTTTTGCCATAATGTATGCTGTGCTTTGCCCATATAAAATGGACAACCAGCAATCTCGCCGATTAATACATCCTGATCACCTACCTTAAATTCACCTAGCGGATAGCACATGGGGGAGCTACCATCACAGCAGCCACCTGATTGATGAAACATCAGCTCACCGTGTTTAGATTTAAGTAATTCGATTAATTCGATACAGGCTTCTGTCGCTTCGACTTTCATGATGATTTCCTTATCATTAAAATACAGTTGTAAAAGACGTTTTATTTGAAGTATTGGAGTGAGGCGTGCTAGCTCACGATCATACTGAGCGAGAATATAAAAAGTCGTATCATCTAGACTCGCATCATTTATAGCATGCGAATGAAGACGATACGACTGATGGCTTATGATTACATGTGTGATTTATAGTCGCATCATCTTGAGTCGACCATGTTGAGACAAAGTCAACATATCACGAGCAACAATTACAGGCTATAATCAATGACAATACGACCTTCGATCTTGCCATTACGCATACGATCAAAGATATCGTTGATGTTTTCTAGTGGTTCTGCTGCCACAGTCGCTCTGACCTTTCCTGCCGCTGCCATATCTAGCGATTCTTGTAAGTCCAAACGTGTACCCACGATAGAGCCGCGAATAGTGATACCGTTTAGTACGGTGTCAAAGATAGAGACAGGGAAGTCGCCTGTTGGTAAGCCGTTAAAGACGACTGTGCCACCACGTCTGACCATACTAATCGCTTGATCAAAGGCGATTGAAGATACGGCTGTTACTAGGACACCATGAGCGCCACCGATTTCTTCTTTTAGGTACTCGCCTGGATCGGTGTTTTTTGCATTAACAGTAATGGTTGCGCCCAGTTTTTTAGCAAATTCAAGTTTCTCGTCGTCAATATCGACAGCGGCAACGTTTAGTCCCATGGCGATAGCGTACTGAACTGCCATATGGCCAAGTCCACCGATACCAGAGATAACGACCCAGTCGCCAGGCTTGGCTTCAGTCATTTTTAGACCTTTATAGACGGTAACACCAGCACAAAGTACAGGGGCAATTTCTATCGAGTCTACGCTTTCAGGGATGATGCCGACATAGTTAGCATTAGCCAATACATACTCTGAAAAACTACCATTGACTGAGTAGCCAGCGTTTTGTTGGCTCTCGCATAGCGTTTCCCAACCGCCCAAACAATGAGTACAGTGGCCACAAGCAGAGTAGAGCCAAGGCACACCAACGCGATCGCCTTCTTTAACATGGGTGACACCTTCGCCAACGGCAGTGATTAGGCCAACGCCTTCATGCCCAGGGATAAACGGCGGACTGGGTTTGACTGGCCAATCGCCTTCAACGGCATGTAAGTCAGTATGGCAGACACCTGATGCTTGCATTTTGACCACAATCTCACCAGCACCTGGCGTTGGGATATCAACTTCTTCGATTTGCAGAGGTTGGTGAAACTCATGCAGTACGGCGGCTTTCATTTTATTAGTCATGTTATTATTCCTTGTTATAAGTCTTAATGTAGTCAGTCGTCTATAAATTGGATACGGTGTCAGTATCGCTTAGCCTACTACTTGTAGTACTTTCATGCGCCTTTCTCATATCTAAACTAAAGTGAAGCGACTATTGCTACTATATGAAAGTGCTCTATAAGCACTCCTAACACACTTTGCAACCTCGGTTGCAAAGCGCTTGACGCTTGTATTAAAAGTGCAAGGTGCGTTTAGAAGAATCCCATTTTTTTAGGATCGTAAGATACTAGCATGTTTTTGGTTTGCTGATAATGATCAAGCATCATCAGATGGTTTTCGCGGCCAATACCGGATTGCTTATAGCCACCGAACGCAGAGTGAGCAGGATAGATATGATAACAATTGGTCCAGACGCGACCAGCTTGGATGCCACGGCCGAAACGGTAGGCTTTATGTACGCTGCGAGTCCACACGCCAGCACCTAAACCATATAAAGTGTCGTTGGCAATTTTCATTGCCTCTTCGTCATCTTTAAAAGTGGTCACAGCAAGCACAGGTCCAAAAATTTCTTCTTGGAATACACGCATATCGTTTGTGCCTTCAAAGATAGTAGGCTGCACATAATAACCATCTGCGATATCGCCATCATGTTTGGCTTGATCACCACCGACCAGCACTTTAGCACCTTCTTGCTTACCGATATCTAGATACGACAGGATTTTTTCTAGTTGATCTGAGCTTGCTTGTGCTCCAATCATAGTATCAGTATCTAATGGATTGCCCATTTTGATGGCTTCAACACGAGCGACACAGCGTTTGATAAATTCGTCATAGATGCTTTCATGTACCAGCGCACGTGATGGACAGGTACAGACTTCACCTTGGTTCAGCGCAAACATTACCAAGCCTTCAACTGCTTTGTCTAAGAAATCATCATCTTCATCCATGATGTCAGCGAAGAAGATGTTTGGACTCTTACCACCCAGCTCCAAGGTCACAGGAATGATGTTTTCACTGGCATACTGCATGATAAGACGACCAGTCGTGGTTTCACCTGTAAAGGCTACTTTATTGATACGAGGGTTGGAGGCTAATGGCTTACCAGCTTCGACACCAAAGCCATTGACCACGTTCAATACGCCTTTAGGTAAGATGTCAGCAGCACCGATAATCTCTAGCATATATAGAATAGAAGCAGGGGTTTGTTCAGCAGGTTTTAGAACCACACAGTTACCCGCAGCAAGTGCAGGTGCCAGTTTCCAAACAGCCATTAAGATAGGAAAGTTCCAAGGAATAATTTGACCGACAACGCCTAGTGGCTCATGAAAATGATAGGCAACGGTGTCATCATCAATTTGACTGATGCCGCCTTCTTGAGCGCGAATCGCACTGGCAAAATAACGGAAATGATCAACCGCTAGCGGGATATCGGCTGCCAGTGTCTCACGAACGGGTTTGCCATTTTCATAGCACTCTGCAATGGCGATCGACTCAAGATTGGCTTCCATCTTATCAGCGATTTTGAGTAGTAGATTGGCACGTTCAGTGACGCTGGTTTTGCCCCAAGCGTCTTTTGCAGCATGGGCCGCGTCTAACGCCTTTTCGATATCTGCTGGTTTTGAGCGGGCGACTTGGCAAATGACCTTGCCATCGACGGGACTGGTGTTGTCAAAGTATTCACCATCAACGGGTGCGACCCATTCGCCATTGATGAAGTTATCGTATTTTTCGCGGAATTGGACTTGGCTTTTTTCGGTATTTGGATTTGGGTATAACATTTATTGCTCCTTGTTGTTTTATTTAAAAGGCAAGCGATACATCAGCAATAATTTATAACTTAATTATGTCTGAAATAAGTGCCGATATAATCACTACCTAATCTTCCTGATCAAGTTCTCCATTAATCCTACTGAAGTTTTCAACAAATTTATACTTACTTTTAATGATAAATATAAGTCATATATATGAATTATAGTTATGAAAAATGCTTTGGTTAAAGTGCTTTGTAAAGTAGCTCTAGCTGTTATAATTATTGCCAGTTTTAGGCTATAGCATTTGTAAATTTGCTGATAGCGGATCTTTTTTCTCAGTTATTGGTTGGTTTATATATATGCGTCAGTCCTCTGCTCTTGATATCTTAAAAACAGGTCAAAATGTCTTTTTGACTGGCTCCGCAGGTTCAGGGAAGACTTACACTCTCAACCAATATATCGACTATCTGCGTGCGCGTCGCGTACCTGTTGCGGTCACTGCTAGTACAGGGATTGCAGCCACACACATGAACGGCACAACTATTCATAGCTGGTCAGGTATCGGTATCAAAGACGAGCTGTCTGATCGTGACCTAACCAACTTGTCTCGCAAGCAGTTTTTAGCAGATAGATTAAAAGATACCGCTGTTCTCATCATTGATGAAATATCTATGTTGCATGCCAAGCAGCTCAATTTGGTCAGTCAAGTACTTAAACATATTCGTAAAAGCGACAAAGCGTTTGGCGGCATACAAGTGGTGGTGGCAGGGGACTTTTTTCAGTTACCACCGATCGGTAGTAAGGGTGAGAGTAACCGTGAAAAGTTTGCCTTTATGTCCGAGGCGTGGCTCGATGCCAAGTTTCATATTTGCTATTTATCTGAGCAGCATAGGCAGGTGAGCGAAGCTGCTAATGGCGGGCTGGATTTGGATGATATTCTTAATCAAATTCGACGCCAAGAAGTGACTTTTGAGGCAATTGCGGCTCTAGAAACCACCTTTGATCAAAACGTTGATATCAAGCGTACCCGTCTGTATACACATAATCTCAATGTCAACAAAATCAATGATAAAGAGCTTGCGGCGTTAGATGGTGAGATGATGCGTTTTGAGGCGACTTCCACTGGTGATAGTAAGCTGGTTGAAACCTTAAAAAAGACCGTCCGTACGCAAGACGACCTGACTCTTAAAGTTGGTGCCAAAGTGATGTTTATCAAAAACAACACAGAGTTGGGCGTGTCTAATGGCACTATGGGTGAGCTGATTGGTTTTGCTGCTGTTAAAATTGATGACAGCAAAGACGGTAATGATGCATTGATTGAAGATGCAGATAATAACAGCCATACTGACAGCGATGAAGACACTGCTAAGCATAAAAAAAGCGCTGCCAAAAAAGATAAAGAAAAATCAAAAACAAAAAAGCCAACGACGCAAAAAATGCCAGTGGTGAGGCTAAACTCAGGACGAGAAGTCGTCGCTGAGCCTGAAGAATGGATTATTGAAGATGAGACAGGTGATGTGCTGGCAAGCTATCTACAAGTGCCACTCTGTCTAGCATGGGCGATTACCATTCATAAGTCTCAAGGCATGACGTTAGATGCTGCTGAGATTGATTTATCACGTACTTTTGAGCTTGGACAAGGCTATGTGGCACTGTCTAGACTTAAGTCGCTGGCGGGGTTACAGCTGCTTGGCATGAACGATATGAGCTTGCAGTTAGATCCACTCGCGCGCGGTGCGGATAAGCGGTTTTTAGTGTTGTCTGAGGAAGCAGATGCCAGTTATGCGATGCTCGATGAAGAAAGTATGACACAGGCACATGAAAAGTTTGTGCTGAAATCTGGTGGTACACTCAGCAAATCGGTGATCGATGCTTATGCCAAGCTACAGAAAAAACGCCGTGAGCAACAGCAGGCGCAGCTGGACAAAAAGCAAAAACTGGGCAATCAAGTATCAGATAAGTCGGCCAGTACATTATCAGAGACTCGTCTGTTGTTAGAGGAGAGTCTGTCTATCGCAGAGATTTCTCAAGAGCGTCAGTTGTCTCAATCCACCATTATGCGTCATATCGGTGAGCTAAAGTCGCAAGATCCAAGTTTGGCTTGTGATCATTTGCGTCCAGATGATGAGGTGATGACGGCTGTGGGTAATGCCTATGTAGCGATTAAAGTGGCCAACAATCCAAACGATTTTAATGACGATGGTAGTGTTAAGCTGCGACCAATATTTGATCATCTTAAGCAAGCTATTGACTACAACACCATTCGCTTGGCACTGATTTTTATTACGCCCTAGATAGTATTTGTTTGTTTTTACCGCGCTCCATTTTATATGTCCTTTTACAGTGATCCCTTGTTATGCCTGATTTTTCTAGCGCTACTTATCAATTAAAGTCTGACCCAGTAGCCGCGTTTCATACGACTGGCGAGCATACACAGCCACTGAGAGTCGCTATTAATGGCTTTGGTCGTATAGGTCGCAATGTATTACGCGCATTGTTAGAGCGCTTTGAGGTGCTAGGGCGTGCGATTCATGTGGTGGCGATTAATGATCTGGCGCCAGCTGATATTTTACTGCATTTGTTAAAATTTGATAGTACGCATGGACGGTTGAGTCGACTGGGTGTTAGTGCTGAGGTCGTAGAGAATGATACCGATAACGATATTGAGGCTGATGCTAGCAAGACTCAGCTTTGCCTGACCAAAAGTAATCTGACGTATTGTATCAATATGCTGTCAGAAGCTAATCCACAACATCTACCATGGCAGGAGCTTGATGTTGATGTGGTGTTAGAGTGCACGGGGCATTTTCGCTCTTATGAGCAAGCACAATTGCATATAGAGGCGGGCGCGCAGCAAGTGATTATCGGTGCTGCGCCTTTCGATGATGTTGATGCCTGTATTGTTATGGGTGTGAATAGCGATGAGTTGACGCGTGAGCTACCGATTATATCGAGTGTCTCTTGTACGACACAGGCATTGGTGCCACTGATTGCGACGCTTGATAAAGCGTTTGGTGTAAAGTCAGCGATGATGACGGAGATTCATGCCGTCACCGCTGATCAAACGGTACTCGATCAAGCGCATCGTGATCCGAGACGTGCACGTGCTTCAGGTTATAATATTATCCCAACGACTTCTAGCAGTATCGCTGCGACAGAGCGTGTACTACCAACGATGATAGGCAAGATAAATGGGCACTCAATACGTGTACCAACTATCGATGTGGCTGCCATCGATGTGACGTTTGTATTTGATAAGTTTAATGTGAGCATTGAAGAAGTGAGTGAAGTACTTAAATCAGCCAGTCAAAGTGATTTACGCGATATCATGGCTTATACCGACGAGCCATTGGTCTCAAGCGACTTTATTCATCAGACTGAATCGCTTATCATTGATGGGCAGCAGTTAATGGCAGTAGGTGAGCAATATAAGGTTTTTGCTTGGTATGATAATGAATGGGGCTATGCCAATAGGCTGCTAGATATGTGCTTGCATCTAGCCTCCAGCGCACCATAAATAAGTGTTTGAAGGTTACTGATAAAATAATTTAAATTTTTTAGATTATACGCTTGCATTATGAAATGATATCTATATAATGATGCACCAATGGAGACGTGGCAGAGCGGTTGAATGCACCGGTCTTGAAAACCGACAAGGGTTCATAGCCCTTCGAGAGTTCGAATCTCTCCGTCTCCGCCAAATTCTAAAAAGCCCCAATCATTACTGATTGGGGCTTTTTTTATGTGCTTTTCCTAAGACTCTTTTCAATGATGCTGCAATGAACTAACTTGCAATGACGTCATTTATTTCATTAGCGACTCATCAAACTCTACAGTTTGTCCATCTTCTAACGTTAAAACACCTTCGCTAATCATAATAGTCATGTCCTTGGTATTTTTAATGGCACGCATGACATTGATGTCTTCAATACTACTCTCGATAATGATTTTGCCAGATTGTTCTGGTTGAATAGGAGGCTCAAACTGAGTTAAAGGTATATTGAAGCTTTTACCTTGTGTTAGTTTGGCATCTTGCATGGTTAGTGTGCCTTTGAAGCTTTGAATGGCGACTGGACCGTGGTTGGAGAGCATAAACTGTAGTTTGACTTGGTTTAGGCTATCGTTATCACTGGTTTTGACTGGCAATAGGGCGATAGGGTAGCTTTGAATATTTGCACTATTAGCTGGCTGACTGGTGACGAGAGGACTTTTCTTACCAGTTGGATTATTTGGGTGCAAGCGCTCATATTCTCGCTGCTGTACGAGGGCTTGTTTGATAGTGGTGCGTGGCATGGCACCAGACTCGTAAGCGCCACTGAGCTTCATTCTTAGCATGTAGCGACTAAGGACTTGCTGATCGGCCTTAGGTAGCTGTTCAAAGGTGGTGCCGAGATTTTTTTGCCACTGGTCAGAGTTGGTTGGTATGGTTTTTTTATCTAGATCTGTTTGCGGAGATGAGCAGCCAGAAGCAACTGTAAGCATCGCCACCGTAATAGTTAGTAGAAGATTTTTGTTTAAACGCTGATATAACGCTACCATCGTATACCTCCTTGTCAGTACTCATAAGTAATAAAAAACAATACTTGTATCCTTTCATTTTAATATACCGCGTTTGCTGCTTTGTTGTGTGTAATTATCGCTAAATGTTGTATGGATAATTAAATAAGCCTTTTTTCAGAATAGTCCAAAAAGAGAAAACGGATAGGAAGCGTACTAGGAAATTTTAGAAGGAGTGATCGTAAATAGGATTGCTTAGAAATCGCAACAGTGGTGCCTATTTTTCAATATAAAACAGGCTCTAATGTTTATGACTCTCATAAAAAAAGACTGAGCTCACTTAAGCGGGCTCAGTCTTTTTTTATAAACCGAAAAATCTGATAGTTAATGATTGATAGCGGTCATAAGTCTAGAGCTGTGTTTGAATTCGTTACTTCTGATATAAATTAGTTAATCGTTATTTTGGTCGTTTTCCTGCAATTCAGACAAGGAGTGGGTAATATTATTGTTATGGGTCGATACAATCGCTTCATCAATGATATGTTGGCTCACACCGCGCTTGCGTAGTGTTTCGATAAAAACTTCATCATGAGCTAACGTATAATCCTGATGATCACGGTCAAGACCTTGACGAATATATAGGCGAATAAGACCTTGAATGCGCTTAAACCCCAACTCTGATGTTGTTGATTCTAGCAGCTCAATCATCTCTTCAGACAGGCGAATACTGATCGGACGCATGATTTTTTGCGGATGATCAGAAAACTTATTTTTTACACGTATAGGTATCATAATAAACCATTATTTTTAGTGAGTAAGAGTAAGGCACTCAGACAAAAAATCAACCCAATCAAAGTTGTACTTACCATACAACAAAAACATCTAAAAGAACACAGTAGCCACGCTATTATTATGATCATCACATATATAAATGGCGACAATAAAAAAAACCTTCATCAAATTATGATGAAGGTTTCAGTATATGGCTCTCCAACCTGGGCTCGAACCAGGGACACACGGATTAACAGTCCGTTGCTCTACCAACTGAGCTATTGGAGAATAAGTTGTCATAACAATGAATTTAATAAGTATTATATAACAATAATTTCTTATCTTGTTTGCGTTATGTGGGGCGTATTTTAGCCAAGTCATCATAGGCTGTCAACCTTATTACAGCATTAATTATCAATATTGTTGTAATTAATTCAAAATAGCTCGTTATCGCCTATGAAATATAGTGCTCTGGCAAATATTGAATCTAAAATTATTACTCATTTATATAGCCATCAAACCTATCAAAAAAACAAAAAAGTTACTTTGATTGATGGTTTAAGCAGTCTTTTAGCAGAGCTTTTTGCTTGTGTTTTGGCTCGGATTTAATTAGACAACTTTTGTATCTTTTTGAATATTAAAGCAATATTTTTATTACTTAAGACAAAAAATCACGAACAAACCCTTCACATTGTGAGTGTATGTCTATAGAATACCGACCGTACGGTATCTTTGGTGCTTGAATTGTTCGATTTTTATCGATAATTCATGCTGAATCAAAAGGATACGATTGATTTGAGATGAGATGAGTGTATTGACTATGAGTCCTACTACTATTGCTTACGGTTACTTGGCCATTGCCATTATTTGTGAAGTGGCGGGCACGACGTTTTTGGCGAAGTCAGAACAGTTTACCCGTTTGCTACCGACTTTGATCATGGGTGTGCTCTATACCATCTCATTTTATTTTTTGACACAAACGCTCAAAACCATACCTCTAGGTATTGCCTATGCTTTGTGGGGTGGATTGGGTATCGTTCTGACCTCGCTGATTGGCTTGGTGTTTTTTAAGCAGACGCTTGATACGGCGGCAGTAGTGGGTATCATTATGATTGTAGGTGGTGTCGTGGTAATGAATTTATTCTCTAATTCCGTGGTGCATTGATATGGAAGTTGAAAACGCTCATAAACGTAAAAAACAACCAGAGGTTATTCGTCGTGCGCTGCTCGATCAGGCGGCAAGAATTACGCTAGAGCAAGGGTTGTCGAAAGTCACTTTTCAAGCTGTGGCAGATGCGGTTGGAGTGACTAAAGGTGGCGTCATGCATCATTTTGCTACTAAAAACGCACTCATTC
>NZ_JBQSVP010000115.1:0-10092 GCF_052376345.1 Psychrobacter sp. AOP5-GZ1-6
AAAGGTGCTATATAAGCCATATTTGCATTGGCTCATGTCTAGCGTTGCTTACTGACATTGGAAACGTAAAATACAACCGATAGGGAGGTGGTATTGCTAAAAATTGGTGCATCTATAGTGGTTGTTTGTGCTATTTTGGTGCAGGTAATGGCTTGTGAGAAAGCCAAGCACAGTTAACATAGGCTTGAGCCTTGATGAATAGTGTTGAGTGTTCTAATTAGGAGTAAGTTGGCATAAGGATTGTATGCATAGGATGATATTGTCATTTTTATGAATTGTTATAGCACTGGGTCTATATGATCGCTCTAATGATCGACCTCTCCGTAATACGATGGTGTATGATATTTGACGTTCAACATGGCCTAACGAGTAGATGAGTATATAAAATGAGCTGGGCTTCCTCTTTAGCTTTAGATTTTGACAGCATAAAAAGTAGGCATGTTGCCCAAGATACTGCTGCAACTGCGCCTAAAACGCGGCTATATCGTCGTAAGCATACGGGCGCATTGATGGTACAGCGACCGTTATACCCTGAGCCGTGCATGCAGCAAGGTATTTGTCATATATTGATGTTGTATCCTCCAGCCGGTATCGCCGGTGGTGATACGCTGAATATTGACTTGCGTTTGGATGATGGTAGCCATACGGTTATCACCACACCAGGGGCGGGTAAATGGTATGGCAAAGACAGTATCAGCAAAAAAAATAAAGTTGCAGCCGATCAATCAATCATCGTCGAAAATAGGGCAGTCGACGTGGATATAACCACAGATAACAATGCTACTACACAGCATATGGCTGAACATGCCAGTCAACAGGTACAGGCCAGTTTAGACACAAATACTCGCTTAGAGTGGTTACCACAAGAGAGTATTGTTTATAACGAAGCCAATATGCATGCGACGAGTCGCTTTGATTTAACAGACTCATCTAGCTTACTAACGTGGGAGATTAGCGTGTTTGGGCGGCAAGCTTATGATGAGCAGTTTTTGCAAGGACATTACCATACTGGGCTGAATATTTACCGTAAAGGGCGAGTTATCGTGGCAGAACGAGTGGCTCAATCAGCCCAAAGTCGCTGGTTTACTTCGCATCTAGGACTGGCAGGTCAGCATGTTTATGGGTCGTTTTGGGCGGTACCGAGCTTAAAAGATATCTATGAGAATCCAATCACACAGACATCAAAATCAGAAAAATCAACAGCGACCACACAAGCTGCAGCTAAACAGGCGTTAACCCATTACCTAGACAGCACAGTATTGGCATTACGTCAGGCAATCGCTGAATTTGAGTTGCCTGTCTACTGCACTCATAACTATCAAGCAGTCAATATCCGTTATATTGGCTCGGATGTACGTGGCTGTTTTGAGGCTTTTTATCAGTTAAGAGAAGTGTTGCGTGAGCACTGGTGGCAGCTTGAGTTGTGTCGACCCAGAATTTGGGACACCTGATCTTTTGTTATGTACTTATTATTAGATGCTGTTTGTTAAGTACTATTTATTAAGTACTGTTTGACGTGGTATGAAATTAATATGATATTAATATGATGTGAAAAAGCCACCATCGCTGTTTTGATTAAGGCACTCAAGTTTTGAAGTACGTACTCTGCGACACAGAATATTATAAATACAATAAGGAAACCTCATGCATCTGACTCCGACAGAAAAAGACAAACTCATGCT
Organism: Psychrobacter sp. AOP5-GZ1-6; assembly: GCF_052376345.1. Classification (NCBI taxonomy): domain Bacteria; kingdom Pseudomonadati; phylum Pseudomonadota; class Gammaproteobacteria; order Moraxellales; family Moraxellaceae; genus Psychrobacter; species Psychrobacter sp. AOP5-GZ1-6. The sequence continues at coordinate 1,683 of NZ_JBQSVP010000115.1, forward strand.
ATTCACGGCCGGTATGGTGGCTGAACGCCGGAAGAACCGTGGTGTTAAGCTGAACTATCCAGAAGCCATCGCTTATATCAGCATGCTACTCATGGAAGGGGCGCGAGATGGTAAAAGAGTCGCTGAGTTGATGAGTGAGGGCGCTACCTATCTGTCTGCTGATGATGTGATGGAGGGTGTGGCAGAGATGGTGGATGAAGTGCAAATCGAGGCAACATTTCCTGATGGCACCAAGCTGGTGACGGTACATAACCCCATCGTATAGCACTGTATCTTACCGAAATGATAATTATAAAATAAGGCGGCTCTCATGCAAGCAGGTGAATATAATATTCAAGATGGCGATATTACGTTGAACCAAGGACGAAAGGTGCAAAGTATCAGCGTCGCCAATACAGGCGATCGACCTATCCAAATTGGCTCGCATTATCACTTTTATGAAGTTAATGACGCTTTGGATTTTGAACGTGAGCGGACGCGTGGTTATCGCTTGAATATTATCTCTGGTACGGCAGTACGCTTTGAGCCTGGACAATCACGAGAAGTGGAGCTGGTGGCCTTTGCTGGTAAGCAGGAAGTATATGGCTTCGCTGGTCGAGTAATGGGTGCAGCTAACTCGGACGCAGCATCGAATAATACAGATAATGAGCGCCCTACAGCGACATCACAAAAGAAAGTGAGTCGGCATATTTATGCTGAGCATTTTGGCCCGACAACAGGCGATAAGGTTCGTTTAGCGGATACAGAGCTTTGGTTGCAAGTTGAGGCTGATTTGACCAGTTATCAGGATGCTGATCCAGTAGGTGCATTACAGGGTAGTGAGCGCTCTAATAAATCTACTGAGATAAAAGGCGAAGAAGTTAAGTTTGGTGGTGGTAAAGTCATTCGTGATGGCATGGGACAAGGGCAATTATTAGGTGCTGACGTCGCGGATACGGTGATTACCAATGCATTGGTCATGGATTATACCGGTATTTATAAAGCAGATGTGGGCATCAAAGACGGTCGTATTAGCGGTATTGGCAAAGCGGGTAACCCTGATATTCAGCCTGGCATTGATATTGCGATTGGTGGTGCGACCGAAATAATCGCTGGTGAAGGAAAAATCCTAACAGCAGGCGGGATTGATAGCCATATTCATTTCATTGCACCGCAGCAGTGCGAGACAGCGCTGATGTCAGGGGTCACTACGATGCTTGGCGGTGGTACAGGGCCTGCACAAGGTACGCTGGCGACTACCTGTACACCAGGTGCTTATCACATCGGCTCGATGCTCAAATCTACTGACAGTATTCCTATGAATATTGGGTTACTAGGTAAAGGTAACGTGAGCGTGCCAGAGCCGATAGCCGAGCAAATCGAAGCTGGTGCTGTGGGGCTAAAGCTGCATGAAGATTGGGGTACTACGCCGCAAGCCATCGATAACTGCTTGAGCGTCGCTGACAACTACGATGTGCAAGTAGCGATTCATACGGATACCTTAAATGAAAGTGGTTATCTAGAAAGCACGCTAGGCGCTTTTAAAAACCGCTGTATTCATACCTTTCATACCGAAGGTGCAGGCGGTGGGCACGCCCCTGATATTCTCAAAGCCATTGGTGAGTCGCATGTATTGCCGTCCTCTACCAATCCAACCAGACCATATACCGTCAATACCATTGACGAGCATCTCGATATGCTGATGGTCTGCCATCATCTAAGCCCTGCCATCGCTGAAGACGTGGCGTTTGCAGAAAGCCGTATCCGCCAAGAAACCATCGCCGCTGAAGACATCCTGCATGATTTGGGCGCGATTTCGATGATGAGTAGTGATTCTCAAGCCATGGGCCGAGTAGGTGAAGTGGTCATTCGCACGTGGCAGACCGCGCACAAAATGAAAGTCCAACGCGGTCATCTCGCTCCAGATGCGACGGCAACCACGGAATATGAGAAACAGTACATCACACTGACAGACTATGATCAAAGCGCGGATAACGATAATTTTCGCATCAAGCGTTATATCGCAAAATACACCATAAATCCTGCCATTACCCATGGTATAAGCGATATGGTCGGTTCTATCGAAGTGGGGAAGTGGGCGGATCTAGTATTATGGTCTCCTAAGTTTTTTGGGGTAAAACCCGAGTGCATCATCAAAGGCGGGCTCATCGCTGCTGTTCCGATGGGTGATATCAATGCCTCTATCCCAACACCTCAGCCAGTACATTATCGTCCTATGTTTGCCGCGTATCCAAAATCTATTGCCCAAACTAGCATTACCTTTATGTCGCAAGCGGCTATCGATAAGCAAGTAGATAAGCACCTTGGCTTGACCAAAGTCATTCAGCCAGTACATGGTATCCGTCAAATCCGTAAAAGTGATATGCGCTTTAACAGCTATTGCCCTGAGATGGATATCAACCCTGAGACTTATGAAGTACGCGCTGATGGTGAGCTATTAACTTGTGAGCCTGCCGATGTATTACCCATGGCGCAGCGTTACTTTTTGTTTTAAGTGTTCCTTTATTTGAAGAGCTCTGTTCTTCCAAGCGCCTTGTTCTTCCAAGTACTTTGTTATCCTAAGCATTTTGTGATGCTGATTTTTTAGTGTTTTATGTCCTAACAGTTTGAGCCACAACAGCCAGAGTATAATAATGATGAAGATATTCAATACCCGTTTAAGTGATTTGAGTGACATGCAACAAGCTCAATTAGCAAAGCAGCAGCAAACTGATGACTATCTACTGCTAGACTTTGATACTCGTCAGCATTCTCGTTTTAAGGCCGCTACTGTGTCAGGTGAGAGCGTCGGCGTTGATTTACCGCGGACAGGCACACTCAAAGGTAATGATGTCTTGATTGATGAAGCCGGCGAGTTGATCCAAGTCATCGCTAAACCTCAGGCAGTCACTAAAGTCACCGCTGATGATGTTTTCACCTTAATGAAAGGGGCTTATCATCTAGGCAATCGACATGTGCCACTAATGTTTGACCACAGTGTTGACGCTGGTGACGCAGGCTATGCGTTGTATTTTGAAAACGACCATGTACTGGCGCAAATGTTAGAGCGTCTTGGATTGCAGGTTGCAGAGGCATCAGTACCGTTTGAGCCTGAAACAGGGGCTTATCAATCAGGGCACGGGCATTCGCACAGTCATTCTCATACACATTCAAATAGTGACTTAGATGGTCATGAACATAACCATGAACACGGTCATTCACATAGTCATACGCATGGCACGTCAAATAGCCACGAACATGTAGGTCATTAATGATGGATACGGTTAGGTTTGGTAGTCAACGCAATCACAATCGTCAGCTTGGACAAGTGCTTATGCTGGCATCGAGTAACTTACCTATCGGCAGCTATACGTATTCACAAGGGGTGGAAGCGGCGATTGAGTCAGGTGTGATTCATGATGAACAAAGTACGCTCGAATTCATGCAAGACTATTTGCAGCTTGCTATCTTGGATTACGAGTTACCGATATTAGCATTGATCATGCAAGCCCTTGATAAAGGGCATGAAGCCCTAGCGGCAGCCCTCGCGCAAGACTACCATGCGAGCTTAGAGAGTAAAGAGTTTGTGCTTGAGTCTCAGCAATTGGCACAAGCAATGGTGTCTTGGCTTAATGAAGTGCTGGGCCTAGGTATACCTGCTGAAATACCTGACAATGGTTACTTACCACTTTTTGCTCATATTGCTCAGCATTGGGAATTACCGATAGCTCAATCAATGACAACTTATGGGTTTGCTCAATTAGAAAATATGGTATTGGCAGCGGTAAAGACAGTGCCACTAGGGCAAATGGCAGGACAACGCGTTCTTTGGCAATTACAAAATGATCTGGCGGCGCAGGTTGATGCTGCTAGTGATAACATACAGCGCGTCTTTGATGATGTGATGGCGTCACCAGACAGTATTGATTATCTAGATTTAGAGATAGTCCAAGTTCAGGATATTGTTGAAGATCAAGATGTTGAACAGTTGTGCCAAGAGCTCTATGAGTTACTCAATATATCTAACAACTTACCCAATTTGGCGACTCTCTCAAGTATGCACGAAGAGCAGTACAGTCGATTGTTCCGCTCATAGCTCTATGCTTAGATATGTTCAGTTAGGTCTGTCCAAATTGGTCTGTCTACTTGGATCTACTTACATTGCTCCGATTTTATAATAATTCTATATCAACCGTTTAAGGAACACATTATGTCTTTGACCCCGCTACAACCAAAAACTTCGCAAGGTACCAGTCCTACTAATGTATCGACATCTGGTTTATCTTGCTTACGCCTCGGTATTGGTGGTCCTGTTGGTAGCGGCAAGACGGCATTGACCTTGCGCCTATGCCAAAACATGCGTGATACCGTCAACATGGCAGTAGTGACCAATGATATTTATACCAAAGAAGATTCAGAGTTTTTGACTCGTAATGATGCCATGCCTGCTGAGCGCATTCGCGGTGTAGAAACCGGCGGCTGCCCGCATACTGCTATCCGTGAAGATGCCTCTATCAACCTGACAGCGATTGCTGAGCTGCAAGCGACTTTTGAAGGATTGGAGATGATTATCATTGAATCAGGTGGCGATAATTTGGCGGCGACATTTAGCCCAGAGCTATCAGATTTGACGTTATACGTTATCGATGTGTCGGCAGGTGATAAGATACCTCGCAAAGGTGGACCTGGTATTACTAAGTCTGATTTATTGATTATTAATAAAACGGATCTCGCACCAATGGTAGGTGCATCACTAGAAGTTATGGCGCGTGATGCCAAAAAGATGCGCGGCGACAAACCTTTTATCTTTAGCAATATGAAAACAGGTGAAGGGCTAAATGAGATTATTGCCTTTATCAAAGAGCAGGGCATGCTTGCTTAGTCAGTAGGAGTAGCAGACGAGCTGATATCATTCGACTATAAATAATAAGGAAAAATCACATGATAAAAAGTATAGAAAAATCTAATTTTTCACAAGCTCTATCCTCTCGTAACATAGTGGCTGGCTCCACGGTGATGATGACAGCATTAATATTACCTTCACTAGCACAGGCACACTCAGGTCATATTCATTCAACCACTGCGCATACGTCATCGCTGTTAGGGACTTTGCAAGCGGGGCTGATGCACCCGATAACTGGTTTTGACCATTTGTTTTTGGCAGTTGGCATGGGTATGTTGTTTTATGGACTGAAAAAGACTCGTCTAGGGTTAATGTCATTGGCAGCAGGGTTGTCGTTGGGTGCGATATTGGGTGCGATATTGGGTACGGCTGGCGTTCTGATTGGTGGTATTGCATTTTCCACGTCATCTGGGTGGGTTGAGATGGCTATCTCATTGTCGGTAGTTATACTGGCTATGGTCTTGATGAGTCATAAAAGTAGACAAGAAGCATTTTCTACGCAAACAAGTAAGGCAACTACGCCAAACATTCAGCAGCTGTCGTTGTTTGGCTTTGGTGGTCTAGCTGTCTTTCATGGATTGGCGCATGCAATGGAGATGCCAGCAAATGCTGGTGTGAGTGGTCAGCTAGGGTTTTATGCCGGAATGTTGGTCACGATGCTAGCACTGTACGCAGTTGGTACACTGATTAGTCAGCAGCTACAGCAGCGATTGGGTAGTAGCTTATGGGTACAGCGCGGTCTAGTGTTGCTAGGATTGAGTGCCGTATTTGCACCTGTGTTGGTTTAAGCGTTTTTGGCGCTACAAATAAGGTGTCTGTAGACTCGATAGTTATGATTGACATTAGCTATCGAGCCCTATAAAAAATGCGCCCCTGATCAAAAGATCAGGGGCGCATTTTGGTTTTGATAACCGACTATAGCCTATCTAAAAAGACAGCTTGTCGTATCAATTACATGCCTTGCTGCTGTTGTTGCTGAGCGGCTAGCAAGTCTTGGTAGCTAACTTCTTTGTCAGTTACTTTGCCTTGACCGATCAGATAGTCAACGACTTGGTCTTCTAGTACGACAGACTCAATGTTCGCGCGCTGCTGCTTATCATTGGTGTAGTACTCGATGACTTCAGCTGGATCTTCGTAGTTTTCAGCGGCTTCTTTGATGAAGGTTTCAACACGCTCTTGATCTACTTCTAGGCCTTTAGTATCGATAACACGGGCAACGATGATGCCAAGACGGGCAGCACGTAGCGCTTGCTCTTCAAATAGCTCATTTGGTAGCATGTCTTTATCGAAGCTGTCAGCGTTAGCGCCGAACTGCTGAGAAAAACGTTGCATCATCATGTTGCGTTGACGCTCGATTTCTTGCTCTAGCATAGCGTTTGGCACGTCAAACTCGTTCTTTTCTAGCAATGCGTCAAATGTTGCTTGCTTAACTTGGCTACGCGCAGCGTTTTTGATTTCGCGTTCCATGTTTTTGCGTACGTCTTCTTTCAACTTCTCAACGCCGCCTTCTTTTACGCCGAATAGTTCTAGGAACTCTTCATTGATTTCAGGTAGCTTAGATCTTTCAACTAATTTCACGTTGATTTTGAACTGGGCTTCTTTACCCGCTAAGTTTTCAGCTTGGTAGTCTTCTGGGAAAGTTACGTCGATGATTTTTTCTTCGCCAGCTTTCATGCCTTTGATACCAGCTTCAAAACCAGGAATCATTTGGTTGCTACCGATGACCAGTTTGAAGTCTTCAGCTGATCCGCCTTCGAATTTTTCGCCGTCGATTGAACCTTCAAAGTCGAAAGTGACTTGGTTGTCTTTCGCAGCCATGCCCTTTTTCTCAACGAATTCTTCACGTTGCTTTTGTAGGTTTTCGATCATAGTGTCAACGTCTTCTTCACTAACTTGTGCAGTGTGACGCTCAACTTCAATCTCATCGATACCTTGTACGTCAACTTCTGGGAAGATTTCAACAGTGGCTTGATATACCAAGAAATCATCTTCAAGTTTTACGTCGTCGATGTTAGGCATGCCAACAGCGCGGATGTCTTCAGATTTAATCGCTTCAAATACAGTATCGCGGATCACATCGTTGATAACTTCTTGTTGAATGCCAGCACCGTACTGAGAGCGGATGTGTGACATAGGGACGTTACCTTTACGGAAACCGTCAATCTTGGCAGTTTTCGCAACTTGGCGAATACGGCCTTCAACTTTGTTTTGAATTTTTTCAACGGGTACTTTAACCGTGAGCTGGGTTTCTTTATTAGATAGCTTGTTGGTTGTGACTTGTAAATCTGTAGCCATGTTCATTACACCTTTAGGATTAAATAGTACTTAGAGTTAAACAGTACTTGGAGTTAAATGGTAATAGACAACTGCGCCTCAAAATATGGCTGAGGATACAATTGCCGTTGGAATAAATAGGGGATAGTGGTAGTCAACAGCTTTACAATGAGTGATTATAGCAATCGCCTTTAGCACTCAACGGGACTGACATATAAAACTGTTTATCTTAGTAAATGCTACCAATTATCAATAATAAACCGTTAATGCAGCGCATAATAACGCTTATTGGTGAATTATACAGCCAAATAACGGATTTCAACAAAATTTTAAAAGTAGAACAGTATAATCTATCTGATTATTAAAGTAAAAATTATCTGTTTTGCTACTCGTTCACTTAAAATTTACTATGTCATCTGTTTCGCTTTAGGTACTATTTATATGTTTATGCGAGTTATACATTTATGCTGAGGCATGCTAGATATAAACGAGAGCGAATATGACAAAAACAGGTTATAAAGGCAACTGTGCTAATAGCTGCTGGATTGCCTGACCACGATGACTGATGCTATTTTTATCAGCAGCGCTCAGACTGGCCGCACTGGCTTGCAAATCAGGTAACCAAAATAATGGGTCGTATCCGAAGCCGCCGTCACCATATAGAGAATCCAAGATTTCGCCATGCCATAGACCTTGAGCGATGATCGGTAATGGGTCATCGGCATGGCGAACCATTGCCAGTACGCATACAAACATACCTTTGATCGGAGTATTTGGCTTCGCTGTACGGATAGGCTGTAAGCCAGCGATGAGCTTAGCATTGTTTTTACTATCGTTACCGTGTTCACCAGCATAGCGAGCAGAGTAGATGCCCGGTGCGTTACCGAGTACAGGCACACACAATCCTGAATCATCGGCAATGGCAGGTAATCCGCTGAGACGGCTGGCATGTCTTGCTTTAATAATGGCGTTTTCGACGAAGCTTAGTCCGTCCTCGATTGCATCTTCGATATCGAGTTGACCTTGTGGAATGATCGTCACGTCTAGATTTGCTTCAGCAAACAGTCTTTTGAACTCAGCCAACTTGCCTTTATTATTACTGGCGAGTACCCATTGGGCAGCTAGGTTTTGATTGGTGCTATTTTCGCTGGTACTGTTTTCTTTAGTGCTGATAGTAGAGTGAGAGAATGTATCTTTCATAATGTTTATCCGATTGGTAGTGTGAACAAATCAACGATACTAATAAAAAATTAG
>NZ_JBQSVP010000116.1:0-9826 GCF_052376345.1 Psychrobacter sp. AOP5-GZ1-6
TGGTTAATAATGACAGTGACAAACAGTTTTATATAGCCACTGCTAATTTACTTAATTTTGCTAATCCAAATCGAATTTATTATGACAATGCGCCTGCTTACAGTGATGATGAATACGAGCACAAGTTAGGTGGTATTAGTAGCCTTTTAGCAAAGGCAAACGCTGATATCATTGCAGTACAAGAGGTATGGGACAGCCAAGCGTTAACAGATTTAGCTGTTTCATTGGGGTTTAAGCGCGAGCATGTTGTCGCGCCACTAGCCAGTAATGATGTTTCTAGTCCTCATACGCAGGGTAAAGGTGCACAAAATACCCCTGCTGTTGGCATTATTAGTCGTTTTAAACATTTAGAAAGCAGTTTATTAACAGACATTGAGCCAAAAGCGGTGATTGATATTCCTGATATTGGTCCTCATCAGCACTTTAATCGTCCACCGTTGATTTTGCGTGTTGATGCGTATGGACAACCGATTACGATTGTTACTGCACATTTAAAAAGTAAGCGTGCTTTTTTTCTACGTGATGATAAAGGTCACTTACTAGAAGATATGGATGACCCAAACATTCGAGTTCGTGCCAAACTGCGTAGTTTATGTATGCGTGCTGCAGAAGCTGCTTCTATCCGCATGTCTGTCATTGAAAGACTACATCATACTCAGGAGCCATTGATTCTGTTAGGTGATATGAATGACGTTACGGGTAGTGTGACCACTCAGTTGATGGCGGAGACTGGAGAAGTCAATTATGATAAGAGCATGCGTGATGTTGCACTATTCGATGCCGCTCGTATTCAAGCGCGTTATGGTTGGATGAAAGATGTGGCATATACCCATATATATCAAGGTATGCCAGAAATAATTGACCAGCTATTTGTTTCAGAAGAGTTTTTGCCTGACAGCAAGTATTCGCTAGGTCAGGTTGAACGGGTGGACTATTTTAATGATCATTTGAAGTGGGATTATGCAGATAGAGTCATCGATCATGGTATTATAAGAGCAAAAATTAAACTTAATAATTAAACCTAATCATTAAGTTTGATATATTGAATTGCATTAAATGGTTAACTCTATTAGATTGTTGACCTATACTTTACTATTACTTAACTTATTTATCTTCCTTGCTTGATGGTGTACAAGCGTTTATGATGCCTCTCCGTTAGAGATGGTGCGCATATTAGCGTGACATTGTTAGTTAACATAGCTTAATTTTTAAATAAAAATTAATATTATCTAATGAAGTTTGTATCTATAAAACAGGGTGTAATATTAAGAGGCCTATGATGAGCGAAAATAAAGACGAAAAGATTGAAGATGTGTTGGTAGACTCGGAGCTAGCAAAAAAGCTTGTACCGAATAAATTTAAGTTTACGAGTCAGCAAGGTCGAGCACGTCGCCAAAAGTTGTTGGCGGGTGCCAAAAAATTGAGTGAAACACTGCCCATTAATGATATCACTTTGGCCGCTGTGTGTGAAGAAGCAGGTATCCCACGAGCTTCTGCCTATCACTTCTTTCCTAATATCGAAGCAATATTTTTAGCATTACGCTTTTTAAATGCTATTGAAATATTAGAGATCGTAGAAACAGTTGATATTGGTAATTATGATAGATGGCAGGGTTATCTGACGGCACTCATCGATCAGTGTGTGACGATATTCCATAATGATGAAACCAAAGCTAAGCTTATTTATGATACCAATACGCCTGATTTCGAAGGTGATAGCTTCGGTGAAGATATCAACTATCAAATCATTGATTTGGTTTATAAGCGTTTGTCAGAGCGTTATGAAATGCCAGGTTTCCATGATATTCAAGATACGTTGTTGATTGCTTATAGCATTATCAACTCTATATTTACGTTATCTTATCGTCGTCATCAAAAAATTACTGATGAGTATATCCAAGAAGCGAATATTGCATTCATCGCTTACTTACGTTGCTATCTACCAGAAAAGCTACCACGTAAAAAATCATCAGTGTAGAGCGTTAAAGAATATTGAAGCTATGTAAACACAAAAAAGCCAACATGACATGTTGGCTTTTTTGTGTTTACTGTTTTTAGCGATGTTTTTGTCGATAGATCTGGCCGTGATTGTTTTACAGAGTCGGTGTCGACATTTGCTTATGGCACGTATCACGACTATATCTCTGTAGGAGGGTGTTATTAGTAAGTCGTTTCTCTTACTATGCGCATATTTATGAAGGTTATAAGTGTTTTAATCTACCATGGTATTAAATGCAACGGCTGCTGATTTTTTCGCTGGTAATAACTTTATATCCCAACGTAAGGTGCGATATTCAGATAAAGGGATTTCAATCATCTTGCCATTTATTTTTCGCATCAAAGGTATATGGCCGTAATTTTTGCTATCAATACTGGCGAGTGCGCTAGCCGGGTAAGCTTCACCCGTAAAGACCATATTGGCGGGAATAGGTAGTATCACCGCCATATCCCTAATGTCTTTGTCTAGTGCATTGGTATAAGTTGCTTTGTATTGAACGATGGTGCCAGTGGGTGCGGTGCGTATCGGTATATAGCTGGTTTGACCTTCAGCATCCTTCATCACTTTGGTTGCTGTTAGTGTCATCTTTAATGCATTATTAGCCTGAGCAGTATTTAATAAAAATATCGATGCTAAACTTGTTAATACAGCACCACGTAAAATATCAAAACCTTTCATATCGTGTTCCTTGCATAACATACATTGTTACTATTCATACAATCCCGTTTTGTGCATCTTAATATAGGTATTTGTAGTTCAGCAATAGGGCGCTAGTCTAGGGCATGTCCTTAATTCAATCGATAGTTATCTAAATGGGTTAAAAATAGCTAAATCTTGCCAAACGGCGTCAAATAGCTGACTAATATCTCGATATTATCTGCGCTATTTTCCTTGTTTGACGGCAATTTATCTCATTTTTATCACCATTTCTAAAATGAGGACACGCCCTAGTAAGGATAAGCGTTTTTGAGTGTAACAAAAAAAATATAAAAATCTATAATGAATAAGATAGGTTGCGTGTTGAGGTCACCGAATGGCAGAGTTTCGATTTGATACAGTCTAAATTTAGACACTTTATCAATGACTTTATTCTAACCAAATTTATTGAGAGAAGTGTTGCTCTTGTTAGCGATTAAGCACTCTATTTGTATTCAAATGCAATGTAGTTTTAATGTAGGACTTGTGGAACTCAGACATGGACAAATTAAAAGTATTTATTGCAGCAGTGCATTGTTGATTATGAAGAAGTAAAGATTTACTAAGGCATATAAGCAGCCAAACCAGTATTACTTTATGACTATATCTTAGGTGTTGTCGAGTAGGTAGCAGTTGCAGGCAGGTTCAAAGAGTTAGCTTTTGCATTAATAGTGACTAATATAGCCATAATAAAAATAGCAGCAGTTGTGATGGCAAACATGAGCGTAGAGCCGGAGTAATATTTGCAGCCACGAATTTGACTTTTTTGCATTTAACTTCCTGAAATAATATTCACTGTAACAACAGTTCTGCTATATAAAAGACGAAATTTATTATATCTGTATGATAAGGATTTTATGGTTTAGCCCATAGCTAAAAAAGATGAAAGGTGTGATTAAGCGATAAAATGTCATGCTGTAAAACAGTTAACAGTAGTAAGACCAAAGACATGTTATTTTAGTAAATATTTACTTAGCAACTAATCATTATTTATTTCAAAAATACTTGTCATATTACCATTTCTCTACAGCTATAAACATCTATGTCAGAAGAGCCTATAATGAAGAGTTATTATCATCTGATAATTGACTGTAGAGGCCAAAGGCAACTTTGCCTTTATTATCTAGCTGTTCCATTTATAAGGAATAAGAGACACTGCTGTTTTCTTTTTGATTGGTTATGTTGGGCAGCTATCTATTATGCAGCGACTATGTTTATGAAGCCGTTAAATACAGCCCTATAAACCTAACCTGTGAAATGTCATTTCTTAAAATTAACAAGGAAGTCATTGAGCAAACGATTTATGTAAGACAGTATTGATTGATACTTGATTTAATAACTCCCTGCCACTATGCAGGGCTGACTGATAAAAAAGGACAATAAGATGAACTATTATAAGGATGCTGATAGCACCGAAACACAGGAATGGCTGCAAGCCTTTGAGTCTGTACTCAAACATGCGGACAAAGATCGTGCTCAGTTTTTGCTAAAAGCTCTATACAACATGGCGGTTCAAGAAGGACTGCCATTCAATCGTTTGGATACCGCTTATATAAATACGATCGCGGTCGAAGATGAAGCGATGTATCCTGGTGATTTGACCATTGAGCGTAAAATTCGTGCTTTGATTCGTTACAATGCATTGGCCATGGTGATGCGTGCGAACAAAAATGATGATGACTTGGGTGGTCATTTGGCGACATTTGCCTCTAGTGCAACGCTTTATGAAACTGGTTTTAACCATTTCTTCCGTGCGGCTAGTGATCATTTCGGTGGTGATATGATTTATTACCAAGGTCACTCAGCGCCAGGTATCTATGCTCGCTCTTATTTAGAAGGTCGCTTGACTGAAGATCAGCTCGATAATTTCCGTCGTGAAGTCGGTGGTAAAGGTTTATCAAGCTATCCTCATCCATATTTAATGCCGGATTATTGGCAGTTCCCAACGGTATCGATGGGACTTGGTCCAATCATGTCTATTTATCACGCCCATGTACATCGTTATATGGAAAACCGTGGGCTGTTGGAAAAAGAAGGCCGTAAAATTTGGACATTCTTAGGCGATGGTGAAACTGATGAGCCAGAAAGCTTAGGAGCGATCTCTCTTGCTGGCCGTGAGAAACTGGATAACTTAATTTGGGTCGTCAACTGTAATTTGCAGCGTCTTGATGGTCCGGTACGTGGTAATGGGAAAATCATCCAAGAGCTAGAATCTGTATTCCGCGGTGCAGGTTGGCGAGTAATTAAAGTTATTTGGGGTGGTAAGTGGGACAGTCTACTAGCCAATGACCATACAGGTGTGTTGAAACAGCGTATGGAAGAAGTGGTTGATGGTGAGTATCAGTTATATGAAGCCCGTACGCCTGAATTTACTCGCAAGCACTTTTTCAACAAGTACCCAGAGCTAGAAGAAATGGCTAATGCGTTATCTGATGAAGATATATCACGCCTAAACCGTGGTGGTCATGATCCAATGAAGGTATATGCTGCCTTTAGTGAAGCTATGAAAACCAAAGGTCAGCCAACCGTTGTCTTGGTCAAAACTGTGAAAGGTTACGGCTTATCTACTCAAACACAAGCTGTCAATAAGTCACATCAGATTAAGAAACTGGATCAAGAAGCTTTGATGTATTTCCGTGATCGTTTTGATCTGCCATTTACCGACGAACAGCTAGAGACTCTACCATTCTACCGCCCTGAAGAAGGTTCAGCGGAGATGAAGTATCTCAAAGGTCGTCGAGAAGCATTGGGTGGTCACTTGCCTAATCGCCGTAGTGGCCATATTCCATTGAATATCCCTGAGCTATCGATTTTTGATCGAGTACTAAAAGGTAGTAATGGCAAAGAACAATCCACCACGATGATGTTTGTACGTTTATTGTCAGCAATGCTAAAGAATAAAGACATTCAAGATCGTGTTGTACCAATCGTACCTGATGAAGCACGTACTTTTGGTTTGGAAGGTATGTTCCGTCAATTAGGCATTTACTCAGCTGTTGGTCAAAAGTATACGCCTGAAGATAGCGAAGCGTTAATGGGCTACAAAGAAGCTATTGATGGTCACATGTTAGAAGAAGGCATCAATGAAGCAGGCGCCATGAGTACTTGGATTGCATTGGCAACCAGTTACTCTGTAAACGCATTACCGATGATTCCGATGTATATTTATTACTCCATGTTCGGTTTCCAACGTGTGGGTGATTTGGCTTGGGCAGCAGGTGATTGTCAAGCACAAGGTTTCTTGTTAGGGGCTACGGCTGGTCGTACAACGCTGAATGGCGAAGGCTTACAGCATCAAGATGGCCACTCACAAATTCTATTCAATGTCGTACCAAACTGTGTCAGCTATGATCCTTGCTTTGGTTATGAGCTAGCAGTCGTTATGCATGATGGGCTACGCCGTATGTATGGTGAAGGCGAACGCGTTTATTATTACTTGACGTTGATGAACGAAAACTACGAGCAACCTGCTATGCCAGAAGGTGCTGAAGAAGGTATCAAACGTGGTATGTACCTGCTTGAAGATAATGGCTCAACGCAAGTACAGCTATTGGGCTCTGGTGTTATCTTACGCGAAGTACAAAAAGCGTCACAGATTCTAAAAGATGAGTTCAATATCACCTCCAATGTTTGGAGTGTGACTAGCTTCAACGAGCTGACTCGTGACGGCATGGTTTGTGATGATTACAACCGTCTACATCCAATGGAAGAAGAGAAAGTGCCTTGGGTTACAGAGCAGTTGGCACCGCACGAAGGTATCGTGGTTGCAGCGACCGATTATATGCGCAACTATTCTGAGCAAATCCGTGCTTGGTTGCCAGACAACCGTCCTTATACCACTTTGGGTACTGATGGTTATGGTCGTTCTGATACGCGTGAAAACCTACGCAGCTTCTTCAACGTTGATGCTGCACACATTGTGGTGGCAACGCTGAAACGTCTAGCTGATGAAGGTGAAGTTGAGATGCGTTTGGTGAAAGACGCGATTTCAAGCTTAGACATTGATGTGGATCATCCACCTGCATGGCAACAACAGTCTTATTATGATCATTCTCCAGATGCACCAGCACCAGGTAATGTAAACCCAAATCCGGTACCTGAGTTTATCGCTGAAGACGATGATGAAATCAGTAATGAAAATCAAGCGGATGCAAATTTACCGAATAATGGTGATGTCAAAGAATAATAATCATAAGACAAGGAGATAACCCATGGATATTAAAGCCCCAGATTTGGGTGTTGATAGCGCTGAAGTCAGCGAAATTATGGTAGAAGTTGGTGATGTTATCGCAAAAGATGACAACATCGTGTTATTAGAATCAGACAAGGCATCGGTAGAAGTACCAAGCTCTGCTGCTGGCAAAGTCACCAAAATTAGTATTGCTGTTGGTGACCAAGTTAGTGAAGGCATGGTACTGATAGAGCTTGAGAGTGATGAAGGTACTGCCGAAACAGCAGCGGTAACCAGTAGTGACTCTTCTAGCGATGAGCCTGCTGAAAGTGAACGCGCTCCAGAAAGCCAAGCGGTTGAAGAGAGTCAGACTGAGGAAGCTGATGACAGCAGTAGTGATGAGCCTGCAGCAGCGGCTACTTATGCCTTGCCAGATTTAGGTGTGGATGAGGCACAAGTTGCTGAAATCATGGTTAGTGTTGGCGATACTGTTAATGCAGATGAATCGATTTTATTGATTGAATCTGATAAAGCTTCAGTCGAAGTGCCTGCACCTGTGTCAGGTACGGTCGAGAAGATTTTGGTTCAAGCTGGTGACATGGTTGCCAACGGTCAAGATTTCATTGTGATTGTAGGTAATGCACCTGCTGCTAAAAAAGCCAGTACAGAGACCTCTAAACCAAAAGCTGAGAAAGCAGCGGCTGATACTGTTGCAAGCGAACCAAAGCAAGCAACAAAATCGTCAACGCCTACTACAGCTGCTAGCAATAAAAATGACAAGCTGACAGAAGCCCAAGTAAATGAAAAGCTAGTCGATGTCTATGCAGGTCCAGCTGTACGTAAGCTGGCACGTCAGTTAGGTGTGGATATCACGAAAGTGAGCGGTTCGGCACTGAATGATCGTATTCTAAAAGAAGATTTGTTTGCGCATGTTAAAGAAAGTCTAAGCACTCAAAAAGCGGCACCTGCTAGTGGCAATGTGGCTACTTCAAGCCTGCCAACATTACCAGACATGAGTAATACCGAGATTTGGGGTGAAACATCGGCGCAAGATCTTAGCCGTCTACAGAAGGTCTCGATACCTCAACTCAATTACAATACATTGTTGCCGCAAGTAACGCAGTTCGATTTGTCTGACATCACTGAGACCGAAAAACTACGTGGCGAGTTAAAAGGCGGTATGAAAGCAGAAGGTATTGGCTTTACTATTTTAGCCTTCGTGGTCAAAGCGACTGCTTATGCGTTAACCCAACATCCACGCTTTAACAGTCACTTAAGTGATGACAATACTCAAGTTATCTTGCGTAAAAGTGTCAATATGGGTATCGCAGTGGCAACAGATGATGGCCTCATTGTACCTGTTATCAAAAACGTACAAGACAAGGGTCTGAAGCAAATTGCTATTGAGATTGGCGAGTTGGCAGTTAAAGCTCGTGATAAGAAGCTCAGCACTAAAGATTTACAAGGGGCGAGTTTCACCATATCGAGCCAAGGTAACTTGGGCGGTACGGCATTTACACCATTAGTAAACTGGCCGCAAGTAGGTATTTTAGGGGTGTCAGAAGCGAGTATGCAGCCACGTTGGGATGCTAAGAAGCAAAGCTTTGAGCCACGTTTGATGCTACCGTTATCACTGTCTTATGATCATCGTGTGATTAATGGAGCAGATGCTGCAGTATTTACGCGTTATATTGCAACGTTACTGGCGGATCCACGTCGTATTTTGCTATAAACTCAACGATATAATAGTACTGGTTCAAGAAAGGCTATCTACGGATAGCCTTTTCTATTGATACAATTGTCATTTTATTAAATGATAAAGATAAAAAAGCCAGCTTAATAGCTGGCTTTTTTATTCATGACATTAGTACATTAGAAGCTTTTTACATAAGCAACACCATATACCCAAGGACTGATATCTACTTCGCCGAGGTTCTCACCATTTAGACTGACGTCTGATTCGATGTCGATATAGCGTGCATCAATACGGAAGGCGTCTGTTGACGTCAATGGGAAGTCAACACCGATATGGCCAGCAACACCTACACTATCATCAATATCTAAATCAGCTGCATCACCTGTATATAGCTTTTCTTTAAAGAACGTAGTGTAGTTAACACCAACACCGACAAAAGGTTTGATGTTCATCGGCATATTGTCATAGTCGAAGTGATATTGTAAAGATAGGGTTGGGGGTAAGTGTTGAGTTTCGCCTTCAATTGTGTCGCCATCAGCAGTTGTTAAGGTAATGTCATGATTGAATGGAATCGCTGCCAATAATTCAACACCAACATTATTAGCGATGAAGTACTCACCAGTAAGTGTTGGGCGCGCATCGCCGCCAACATCAACAGAGAGTGCACCATCTGCAAGAGTACCATTGTCACTCTTAGGGTCTACATAGTGTGCACCAGCAGCGATAGACCAAGAGCCAGCAGGCACAGCAAAAGCAGTGGTCATCGTAAGTGCAGTAGCAGCGGCTAAAACTAGGGATTGTAGTTTCATCGTTTGGTTCCTCAATGTGAGAGATTATGGGTCAGTTTCTAATGAGGGATAACATTAGTCACGGATACACAATGTTATGATTATTGATTAACCTGTAACATTATAGCTCTATTATAATACAAATCCGCTTTAACTGTAAGGTTTTAAACGTATATTCAATTCTTTTATTTCATAAGCTACAATAAGAATTGTTTATGCGTCATTTATTGTATAAATGATGATGGTATAAAAATAGGCGTAATATATTATGATCGGCTATTGTAGTAATTCTCCTCTGCGCTGTAAACATGCGCGTTCTATGAAAATGTTGAATCGTATAGATTCTTGTTGTCCAGAGTGCAGTCTATTTCTACTGCCGGCACAAGATGTCAGTCAGCAACTACATGCTGATGAGCAGTTCTTACAATTCGCTATGATGGCAATTGTTTTTACATTATTTACGGTAGTTTATATTT
>NZ_JBQSVP010000117.1:0-9706 GCF_052376345.1 Psychrobacter sp. AOP5-GZ1-6
TGCGGGTGTTTTTGTATCAATCACCTCTCCTATACACGATATAACAGATACCCTTTGATAAATCGTCTAAGACCGTTATCATAGGCTAATACTATTATTCGACATATAACTGATAAGGAATGCTTTATGACTGAGACCTTTAATCCTCAAGCCAATACCGTGTTTTGCCGTAAATATAAACAAGAATTACCAAAAATGCCGCATCCTCCTTTTCCTAACAAAAAAGGTCAAGAGCTACAAGAAACGGTCTCTGACAAAGCATGGAAAGAATGGCTGGAGCAGCAGACCATGCTGATTAATGAAAACCACTTGAGTATGCTGGATCCTGCAGCCAAGAAGTTTTTAACTGAACAACGTGATAAATTTTTGGACAACGAAGATTATGAGCGTGCACAGGGTTGGACACCAGAAAGTTAGGGGCTGTTAACTGCCTAATCACCAAAAAAACGCGCTATATCAATATAGCGCGTTTTTTGATAATGAGGGTGTGTCCTATGATCAGAATACCCGTCAGATACTTTCTACTGCTCTTCACTATCTGATGCTTCAAAGTCAGTCACTGACATGGTGACTGATGTCGTATTAACTTGGCGCGCTGCCATACGATCATTGGCTTCTTGTACGGCTTTTTCGACCTGTGCGTAATCTGAGTGACGGACATCTTGACCACTACTATAGTTGATCACCAGCTCAGCGACATTCTGTGCATGATCACCAATACGCTCCAATGCCCGCAATACCCACATAATATTCATGACTTTTGAGACATGCCTTGAGTCTTCCATAATATAAGTCATCAACGCACGAATCGCTGACTGATACTCATCGTTGACCATATTATCATTACGCATAACCTCAAATGCCTGTTCAGCGTTTGACTGACTAAAGGCCTCTAGTGCATTGTGTAGCATCAGACGCACTTGATTACTGAGATGTTGCACCTCTGCATAGCCATATGACAGTTTGCCTTGTGCAGCGATCTTACTGGCCATTTGAGCAATTTTTACGGCTTCATCACCGATACGTTCTAAATCCACCACACCTTTACTGATAGACATAACCAAACGTAAGTCACTGGCTGCGGGCTGGCGTTTTGCGACTAATAGCAAAATATGCTCGTCCAACTCTACTTCCATTCGGTTTATTTCGAAGTCCATATCAATGACTTCTTGTGCTAGTATCTCATCTTTATCGATAAGCGCATGGATTGCTTTAGCAACCTGGTTGGCCGCCTGATCACCCATGTGTAAAAACAATCGAATGGCTTCATCTAAATCTTGGTCAAAACTTTTAGAGATATGCTTATCATTTGGCATAAGAGGTATTCCCTGAGATACATATTTTAGTAGCGCGGTGAGATTTTTGAATTAAGCATCAACCATAACGACCTGTAATATAGTCTTCTGTCGCTTTTTGAATAGGGTTCGTAAACACTTGATCCGTCTCGCCCATCTCAATCATATCGCCTAGATACATATAAACCGTATAGTCTGACACGCGCGCTGCTTGTTGCATATTATGAGTAACGATAGCAATCGTATAATCATTTTTTAAATCTTCAATCAAATCTTCGATAGCCCCTGTCGAAATGGGATCTAGTGCTGATGTTGGCTCATCGAGTAGCAATACTTCTGGCTTAGTCGCGACGCTGCGTGCGATACATAATCGTTGCTGCTGGCCACCTGACAAAGATAATCCAGATGCCTTCAGCTTGTCTTTAACTTCTGGCCATAATGCTGATTTTTTGAGTGCCCATTCCACGCGGTTGTCTAGCTCAGCTTTGCTCAGTTTTTCGTAGAGACGTACGCCAAAGGCGACATTGTCATAAATTGACATTGGGAACGGTGTTGGTTTTTGAAAGACCATGCCGACTTGGGCACGCAGCAGGTTCACATCGACATCTTTACCCAAGATATTATTACCATCTAGGTTGATGCTACCTTCGGCACGCATACCTGGGTAAAGATCATACATACGATTGAAAGTACGTAGTAGTGTCGACTTGCCGCAGCCTGAAGGACCAATGAAGGCGGTGACTTTTTTATCAGGAATATCGATATTGATATTTTTTAGTGCTTTAAAATCATCATAGTAAAAACTTAAATCTCGAATCTGCATTTTTGCCGGTGGCATGTTTTCAGGCAAGTCATTAAGCGTCTGCTTGGTCAGGTTCGCAACATCTGGTTGCTCCATATTTGTGCTAGTGGACATTGATCTGTTTAACAGGTTATCAGTTGTTGTCTTGAATTGATCAGTGGTTTTATCTGTACGGGTTTTGCTGATGACATCATTCATAATATTGTCCAACCTAGCTCGATTAATTTCGTATAGTTTTAAGTAAATGCTCAATGTCGTATCATTTCATTGAGCATTGGGTCTTACTTAGTCTGACCTCTACCACCAATGAATCTTGCTAAAATATTTAGTATCAAGACAGAAGCAGTGATAAGTAGCGCAGCGGCCCATGCTAATGTATGCCAGTTATCATAAGGGCTCATCGCAAACTGATAGATGGTATTGGGTAAATTGGCAATAGGCTGACCCATGTCGGTACTGAAATATTGGTTATTTAGCGCGGTAAATAGCAGTGGCGCTGTCTCACCTGTGATTCTGGCAAAGGCCAATAAAACCCCTGTAGTCAATCCTGCTTTAGCCGCCTTGATTGTCACTTGCGTAACCATTTTCCATTTAGGCGTGCCAAGTGCATAAGCGGCTTCGCGAATACTGTTAGGAACCAGATTGAGCATGTTTTCAGTCGTACGTACCACCACAGGAATAACGATGAGCGCCAATGCTAACGCACCTGCCCAACCAGAGAAACTTTGACCTTTTACCATCAGTGCATAAATAAATAGACCAATAACAATCGACGGTGCTGATAATAAAATATCATTTAAAAAGCGCGTTACCTTGCCAAGCATACTGCCTTGCGAGAACTCAGATAAATAAATACCTGTCATAAGACCAATAGGCGCTCCGATAAACAGCCCTGAAAATGCCAACATCACCGAACCAACGATGGCGTTACGTAGCCCGCCTGCACTCATTGGCGGTGGTGTATCAGCCGTAAATATCGGCAGTTGCACCATACCCTGAAAACCTTCCACCAGAAGTGTCAGCAGAATCCAAAATAACCAAAACAAACCAAAAACCATCGCTGTCATTGCAAAGCCTAGACCTAGCTTATTAGCCCAGCGACGCTTGTTATAAAGACTTTTGTCATAACGTCCTTGGAAACCATTGAGTGGTAACGGCGCACTGATTGCATTAGTAGCGTGGGTAGCATTGTTAGAAGGCATAAAACGTGTTTCCCGTATTTTTATCAATACCAATAACCATCGACACTTATTGATTTAATCGAACTGTGGCAGTCAAACAATTAGCGATTGCCTGCTTTATGATCCATGCGCATCAGCATGAGTTTAGCGAGTGATAGCACGATAAAGGTAATCACAAACAAGATTAGGCCTAAATGTAGCAAGGAGGCTAAATGTAACTCACTCGATGCTTCCGCAAACTCATTTGCCAAGGCTGACGTAATCGTGACACCAGAGGTAAATAAGCTTGGACTGATATTAAAGGCATTACCGATAAGGAATGTCACTGCCATGGTCTCGCCCAATGCGCGACCTAACCCTAAAATGACACCACCAACCACACCAGCTTTGGTATAAGGAAGGATAATCTTGAACATGACTTCCCAAGTGGTCGCGCCCATTCCATAAGCTGACTCTTTAAGCAGGTCTGGCACGACCGAAAAGACATCACGCATAGTGGCTGCGATAAAAGGAATGATCATGATGGCAAGTACTAGAGATGCTGTGAACATACCTAGCCCCATTGGCGCACCTGTAAATAGCTTGCCAATGATAGGCAGTGGACCAATGTGTTCGATGAACCATGGCTGAATATGGTCGCCAAAGAAAGGAGCAAATACAAACAATCCCCACATACCATAAATGATAGAGGGAATACCTGCTAATAACTCAATCGCAATACCGAGCGGTTTTTTTAAGAATTTTGGACACATCTCAGTCAAAAATATGGCAATACCAAAACTGACGGGAACCGCAATTAAAATGGCAATAAAAGATGTGATCAATGTGCCGTAAATAGGCGCCAATGCACCGTACTCGTTGGCAACTGTATCCCAGTTATTGCTGGTATAAAAGCCCAAACCAAACTCTTGAATACTCGGCCATGCACCGACTATCAATGAGACTAAAATACCACCTAAAGACATTAGGACAAGAATGGCAAAAGCTTTGGTTGCATTGACAAACAAAAAATCGTAGCGTTTTTGTTTGGCCAGTTGGGACCTTAAATCATTCATAAGTGTCTCAGCATTGAATAGGGTTGAGTCAAAATATTAGAAATCTTTATTGGGCTTTATCACAGCAAGCTTAGGAGCAAATTTACTGTGATAAAACCTCTCAAATAACTACCGGAGAATAGTTATTCGAGAGGGTAACTGCAAAAACGCTAAATAATATTTAACAGAAATCAGTTACTGGGCTGCTGTATAAGCTGGCTGTCCATCACTGCCCTTCACTTCATTCCATTTATCTTTGAATAACGCAACGGCTGTATCAGAGAAAGGAACGTAATCTAGTGCCATGGCATCATCATCACCTTGGGTATAAGCCCAATCAAAGAAGTTCAATACGCCAGCCACTTGCTGAGGGTTTTCTGGTTGCTTATGTACTAAGATGAAAGTCGCAGCGGCGATTGGCCATGCTTGCTCGGTCTCAGAGTTGGTGATAACTTTATAAAAGCCTTCTTGTTGTGACCAATCGATATCACCAGCTGCTGCAAACGTTTCTGCAGAAGGTTGCACGAAGTTACCTGCTGCATTTCGTAGGGCTGTATGTGACATATTGTTTTGCTTGGCATAAGCATACTCAACATAGCCGATTGAGTTTTTCATACGATTGACGTAGCTTGATACGCCTTCGTTACCTTTACCGCCTGCACCAGTGGCAGAAGTTGGCCACTTCACTGTCTTATCAACGCCGACACTGTCTTTCCAGTCTGTTGACACTTTTGCTAGATAATCAGTGAAGTTGAAGGTAGTACCTGAACCGTCTGAGCGGAATACAGTAGTAATCGCAGCATCAGGTAGCGTTAGATCAGGGTTCGTCGCTTTAATCGCAGGATCATTCCAGTTGTTAATCTTACCTAGATAGATATTTGCTAAAGTCTCACCGTCTAACTGCAATTGGCCAGGCTCAACACCATCAATATTTACGATAGGTACGACGCCACCGATAACCGTTGGAAACTGAATCAAACCAGCTTTATCTAACTCTTCAGGTGTCATAGGTGCATCAGAAGCGCCAAAATCAACTGTTTTTGATTGGATTTGCTTGATACCGCCAGAAGAGCCGATTGACTGATAATTCACTTGACCACCAGTCGCAGCGTTGTAGTCGTAAGACCATTTAGCATAGATAGGCTGCGGAAAAGAAGCACCAGCACCAGTAATATTCATTGCGATATTTTCAGCAGATTTAAAATCTGTGGCAGATGAAGACCCTGCTGTTTGGGTAGTGGCTGTCTCAGTCGCGACAGCACTATCAGCAGCAGACTCTGTCGTTTCAGTTGATTGATTACATGCCGTAAGTACTAAGGTACAACTAACGGCTACTGCTAATAACGAATAACGCATTTAAGACTCCTAAAGTTTAACAACATACAAAAAAGCATTGTTTGTGATATGCGAGTTATCTTGCCAAGTTTTTATGACAGTTTAATGACAGTTTAATGACAACCTTATTACACCTATATCTATCAGCAGCATTCAAACCATAAATAAACGATAATCTTAATTTTTTCAACAACTTAATATCTCGTCTTAATAAAGATAACTTATTCAGTTTTATCAATACCAATACATCGCATAATACCTGCCCCTAAATATCATTAGCCGTCTGAGCAGAATTTTGTTAATATTCAATTGATTCACAACACTGACAGACTCGGGGTGCGGTGTATGATTGGCCTGATTTATTAAAATTGCTTTGTTAAAATTACTTTATTAAACCAGTCGCCTTGATACATTCGCTGAGAGATCACCCGCCAAACCTGATGCGGTTAGTACCGACGCAGGGAAGTCTTAAGCACTTTGTTATGTATGGCAAAGGACGTGCAGAAATGCCTTTTTATTATCATGACTGTTTTAGTATACGTTTGACGTTACTAAAGTCGTGAGTATCGATATAAAGCTGCGTCTGAGGTTTTATCAACATCATCCGCGACGATACTGTTTGGTCGTTGGTTTATGTTCATAAACTGAAATTGTCTAGATTACAAATGCCACCCCCGCAGCTACTGGCGGTGTTGCTTTTATTCAAAAACCAACACGCTAGGACAGCATATGAATACCTCTAATGTACAAGCAGCCCTTTCTGATACACAGACAGCCAAACTCCATATCCCAGCTGACGACGCGCTTCCTACTACGGAACCAGCTCAAGCAACTACCAGTAAAGCGGATAAAAAAGCGGATGCGCTAAAAACACCTGCTCACCGCACAGCAAGTGATGCGCGATTCGAAGAAGACGCGCGCGACTTGCATCGTATACTCCCCGCCTCTCGCAAAGTTTATATCGAAGGCTCACGCCCTGATATTCAAGTCCCAATGCGCGAAATCACTCTCGACCCTACACCTATACAAGGTGTCGACGAAGCCGATTGGGAACAAAACCCACCGTTTTATGTATATGACACTTCGGGCGTATATACCGATCCTAACGTCGAAATTGATTTGACTAAAGGCTTACCAAAACTACGTGAAAACTGGATAAACGAACGTGGCGATACCGAACAATTAAGCGGACTGTCTAGCTCTTACGGACAAGCGCGTGCCCGTGACATCACCACTGCTAACCTTAGATTCGCTCACATCGACAAACCGCGCCGCGCCAAAAATGTCGATGGAAAAGCTGGCAACGTCACACAAATGTACTACGCACGTCGCGGTATTATTACTCCAGAAATGGAATATATCGCCATTCGCGAAACGCAAAAACAGCATGAACTGACTGATATGCGTCAACACGATGGTGAAAACTTTGGCGCCAATACCCCTACAGCTATTACCCCTGAATTTGTGCGTAGCGAAGTAGCAGCAGGTCGCGCGATTATCCCAAACAACATCAACCACCCAGAATCTGAGCCGATGATTATCGGACGCAATTTCTTAGTGAAAATCAATGCCAATATCGGTAATTCAGCGCTGGGCTCTTCTATCGATGAAGAAGTGTCTAAAATGACGTGGGCCACGCGTTGGGGTGCGGATAACATTATGGATTTGTCGACTGGTAACCATATTCACGAAACTCGTGAATGGTTGATTCGTAACTCGCCAGTGCCGATTGGTACGGTACCGATTTATCAAGCGCTCGAAAAAGTCGATGGTGTGGCAGAGGACCTCACGTGGGAAATCTTCCGTGATACGCTCATTGAGCAAGCAGAACAAGGCGTCGATTACTTCACCATTCATGCAGGCGTACTCCTACGCTATGTGCCACTCACCGCCAATCGCTTAACGGGTATCGTCTCGCGTGGTGGCTCTATCATGGCACAGTGGTGTCTCGCCCATCATCAAGAAAGCTTTTTATATACCCATTTTGAAGACATCTGTGAAATCATGAAGCAGTACGATGTGGCCTTTAGCTTGGGTGACGGCTTGCGTCCAGGTTGTTTGCAAGATGCTAATGATGAAGCACAGTTTGGCGAGCTGCGCACCCTTGGTGAGCTGACCAAAATCGCATGGAAACATGATGTACAGGTGATGATTGAAGGTCCAGGTCACGTGGCCATGAACCGCATTAAAGAGAATATGGATTTGCAACTTGAGATATGTGAAGATGCACCATTTTATACATTAGGGCCTTTGACGACTGATATCGCTCCTGGTTATGACCATATTACGAGTGCTATTGGTGCGGCGATGATTGGCTGGTTTGGTACCGCTATGCTGTGCTATGTCACGCCAAAAGAGCACTTAGGACTGCCCAATAAAAAGGATGTCAAAGACGGCATCATTACTTATAAGATTGCCGCTCATGCCGCTGATCTGGCCAAAGGGCATCCAGGGGCGCAGTCTCGTGATAATGCGTTGTCTAAAGCACGTTTTGAATTCCGCTGGGATGATCAGTTCAATCTGGCACTCGACCCTGACACGGCGCGTGAGTTCCATGACGAAACGTTGCCAAAAGACGCTCACAAATCAGCACATTTCTGCTCGATGTGTGGGCCAAAATTCTGCTCAATGAAAATCACCCAAAACGTGCGTGAATATGCGGCGGGTTTGGATAAAGCTGCTACCAATAAAGTCACGCCGCAAACCGGTGACTTAACTGATGCAGGTCATTTGATTAAAGAAGTTGATACCGAGCTGGTTCGTCAAGTTGGTGAGGCCAGTGCTGATGAAGTTAGCAAAGGTATGGCTGAGATGACCGAGAAATACAATAGCGAAGGACGTCAGTTGTATACAGAGGTGTAATGCTCTATTTGCTAAAAACTGGCTAACTTAACAAGCTTGAACCTAGTCACTAGGCTCAAGCTTTTTTATATTTTTCCTTTTAATCGAGATAAAAGCCACAAAGCTAATCACCAGATAGATAGGTGTTAATATTATATACATTAACGGCAAAACCCAAACAAAGAACAGGTCGCGACTCTCTCCCGTTGCCCCTTTACCAATCACCATATCCGTCAATAGTAAAAAAATATAATAGACCATCAAGCTCAGAAAAGGGACTAGAAATCCGCCAGTCAGCATAACCACCCAAAGACTCTCAGGCTGAGCTTGTGCGCGTCGACTCATCATGCGTAAATGTCGTATACCTATCACGAGCAGCGCAATGAAAGCTACAAATGGTGAGGCAGCCGTTAATACCCTAGCCAATGGGTTCAGTGGTTTTTGAATAACAAAATCAATCTCTTTTGCAAGATTATCGTTGAAATGTAATGGCTGATTCACAGGTAATGCCGTTTCTTCATTATCGATATCGACAGTGACATGGTCAGTATCACCATCGAAATTTAGAGTGACAGTTGAACCTTGAAATCGCTGGCTCTGTACATCACTTTGCTGCATAGGCTTTAAACTATATGAGTAGGTATGTCTTGCCGTCCAATCACTACCATAATAGTGTGGATGGACCTCATAAGTAGCTATAACAGTGTGTAGCCCTTGTGGTAAGTTGACGTTGATATATTTAGACTCTGCTCTAAACGTTTTATCACCTGTATCTGTAGTTGGGTAATAAAAGTCAGCCGTATCAAGCACAGTATCACCCTCGGCAAGCACCTCAACAGGCACTGATTGACCGTCTATAGAGATTTTGAAATCATCACTTTGCTCAAAACTATCCAAACCATCAAACACCTCGAGTACTAAGGGGAATTGTAGACCTTCACGATTATTATATAGCTCGTAGGTTACCGTATAACTATCATTAGTGTCTTCTATAATATCAATGTCGACTGACTCTGATATGACATCAATACTCTTATTGAAATAAGCAGCATTCGCCCAAGTTCCTGAATAGCTGACGGGTTCAATAGCTTGGCTAGAAACGCTCCAACTTAGTAACAACAACCCTGTGATGATAAAGCGGTACACAATCTCTCCAAACTTTAGCGAAAACAAACACAAGTTTAATATTTATTCATAATAAAAACTATAAAAAAATCC
>NZ_JBQSVP010000118.1:0-9583 GCF_052376345.1 Psychrobacter sp. AOP5-GZ1-6
AATTAAAAAAGGTTATATAGGTGAGGCTTTAAATACACTAAAAACAACTGCTGATAAGTTTCCAAAATATATATATGTTCTACGTCTTATCATAAACGGACAATATTACTTTGTGTTTGATAGTCAACCATTGAGCATTCTTGATAAATCAGGAGTAGCAGGAATTATAATGAAGGTTGATAGTTCATTTAATCCTAATTCTTCAATTAAGGAACTGTTCAATAACGAAGGTAAATTTCACAATATGGACCAGGATCATATAAAAACTTTTAACCATATGACCAAGGCTAAAATATCTAACTGGTTAAGGACTGCTTTAACTAAGTTTCCAAAAAAGAAAATTGAATTTTAAATATAAATATGAGAGAAAAATTGACAGTCATTATTTCTACTAAGCCCTTAAAATTTAACTTCTTTGGTAGGTTTTTTGGAAACAGTACCATTAATCTATAGTCAGTCTACAATAAAAGAGATACAGTCCATATTATGAAACAGTTTAAGTAGATTATTTTCCATCCATCCTTGTCGTAGAAACTTAGTGAACCGCCCCGACTTTATCGGAGAGTGATTTACTTGATTCAGGCAGCAACACCTGACAGGATTAAACTATCATAATACCGCTTTTCAAATTCAAAAGGTGACACATAACCAATCGTACTATGCAATCGTGTTTTATTGAACCAGTCCACCCATTCAAGCGTGGCTAATTCAACATCGTTGACGCCAGTCCAGCTCTCTTTTAAATATTGAATCACCTCAGACTTATATAGGCCATTGACCGTTTCAGCCAATGCATTATCATACGAGTCGCCTGTTGTACCGACAGAAGCAATCACGCCAGAGTCAGCCATTTTATCAGTATAGCGAATGGATAAGTACTGAACCCCTCGATCACTGTGATGAATGACATCCTTAGGGTTGTTCCTGTCTGCTATCGCCTGATTTAGCGCAGCCATAACCATATCGGTATTCATGCGATTAGAGACTTTCCAACCAACGATAGCACGAGCAAACACATCAATAATAAAGGCAGTGTAAACCCAGCCGCTCGTCGTCTTGATATAAGTAAAGTCAGCCACCCATAACTGATTAGGATGATGGGCATTAAAGTTACGATTGACCAAATTATCAGCGCGCTTCTGGTCATCACGGCTATTGGTGGTAATCTTGCCTTTGCCACGCCAGATGCCTTGCATACCATACTGCTTCATTAAACGCTCTACGGTGCAACGAGCAACCTTTACGCCATCAGCCTTCATCTGCTGCCAGACTTTACGCACACCATAACGGCATTTTCTATCCTGCCAAATACGTTTAATCTCGCTGAGATAATAGTCGTCATGCTGACTGCGCAGTGAACGCTTTTCAGGATTGTTAGCTAAATAGTTTTCACGATGATAGGTTGACGGGGCAATCGGTAGTATTCGACAGATAAGCTCGACCCCATAACTACCTCTATAGTCATCAATAAACTGAACCATTGTCTGAGTGGGCGGTCGAGCTCCGCCTGGGCGAAAAAAGCCGCAGCCTTACGTATAATCTCATTGGCTTGCTTGAGCTCTCTGTTTTCGCGTTCAAGCTCTTTAATACGTTGCTCTTGGCTTTGGGCTTGTACTGATGCCGGAATGGTTTGCTCTATGTGCTTCTTATGCCATGATCGCAGGGTTTCAGGTGTACAGCTAATCTTAGGTGCAATGGCTTGAATAGCTGACCATGTGGAGGGGTAATCGCAAGACGCTTCAATCAGCATGCGAACGGCGCGTTCTTTCATCTCGGGAGTATAAGTTTGTCTTTTCATTGTCGTATTCTCTCAGAATATTAAGTCTCCGACAATCCTGGGGCGGTTCACAATGAATTTAAATTGCCATTACCATTTGAGCTACAGGCAGTTATTACAGAGAAAATTATAGTCAGTAATTCGGATGTAAAAAAATCACTTAAGGATTTAAAAGAACAACTTAGCTTGCCCGCTTTAAGTAATCAATATATCGACAATGGTTTGCATACCATTATAAACAACGAACTTCATCAGCCATTACACGTTGACATTATTACTGGTGTTGATGTTAAGCACAGCTCACCACTTTACTACACAAGTATTAGCACACAAAATTTAGAGAGTACCTATAGCAGTGCTATACACCTATTGACTGAACATTGTGATAAGGAAAGCAAGAACAAACTACGTCATATAGCAAAACAGGGTATTAAAAGTAATCATTTAAAGCAATATGTAGGCAGTAATATGCCATTAACTCTGAATGCCTGCCAAGCATTTTTTACTAGACTTAACGGTGCTATAGAAAGCTATAACGGTCGATTAAAGCATGGTTCGGATATTCTTCATGACAGGTACATTGAGCAGTTTAACTGCTATAGCGTTTGGCTATGGCATATTATCATCATTCAAACAGGCATACGACCTGCCGTTCATGCATCAGGACTGTTGAATCAGATTGATTTCGACCAAAAAATCATGTGGGTATCAGATAAAGAAGAACGAAACAATCAATCCTGTGGACGATTGATCCCCTTAAGCAATTTTCTAATCACTGCCATAAAACTAGGGGCTGTCCTAGATAAGTAAAATTATATAGGATAGCATCTACATCAACTAAAACAATGGGTTAAACAGGGTTTGAACTAGTTATCTAGGACAGCCCCTAAAAGTATTATAAGAAGAGATAAAATGAAATATGTGTTTGATAAGCAATTAGAAATGATTAATGACTGGTGCATGGTAAAAAATGTACAGCGGTTTAATCAGTTAAGTCAAATCATTTATATTGATAAGTCTATTGGTGATGGCTACTTTGAACGTTATGATTTCGGTAGCATTGGTCTATCACGGGTCAATTGCTACTTTCATAGAAATCATCAATTCATTAATCCTAATTGCCAAACCAGTTATGTTTTATACATTGTTTTGCAAGGGAGCTATGAATATCAGCTAGACGACAAAGTGACTATAGAAGAAAAAGTAGGAGTAAAAGCAACAGTAAAAACAGAAGCAAGGCAGGTAAATAGAACCAAGCTAAAACAGTTTGAGCAAGTAACGATAAATGCGCCTGCCATTTGGTTAATAAAAGGCGATTTAGGGAGATTGAGCACAATTATTAGTGCTAAGGAAGACATTAAAGCCTTATATATTGAGCTAGATAAAGACTTTGTTGGTAAATTAGCCACACAAATAGAGCAGCAGACAGATGCCAATAATTTAATCATATCCAAATTAATGACTATGTCCGATTCGTCAATTCTACCTTTAAACCTGACTACCAAAGCGGCAAATTTTGTAATGCAGGGCTGGGAGGTTTATAACACACCTAGTCCCACTGATGATATTAAATTTATGGCACTACAAGGACAATGCTTAACCTTTACGAGTTTATTATTGAAACAATGTATTACTGAAATAGGCGGGGCTAAAGTACAGGTTCTTAATTCTGCTTATCAAGCCAAACTGCTTCTTGATGAGTTTTACAATAAGAATTGGACGATACGAGAGCTTGCGCAAAAAACAGGCACAAATGAATGTTATTTAAAGGCCGAATTTAAGAAATTAACGACTCTAACGATTGGTGATTATCGAACTCATAAACGCATGCAGTTAGCCATGAAACTATTACAAGAGAGACAAAAAATTGCTCCAATTGCTAATCAGCTTGGTTTTAGTAGTACTCAATATTTTCGTCGGGTGTTTTACAAGTTTTATGGCTATATGCCGGATTAATATATGATAAATTGATATAAATCGGTAACTTTCCCGATTTTATTAAATAATTACGTATAGTCTAAAAATTTGTGTTAACTTTGTAAGTGATATTGATTATCATTAACATTATTTTTCATTTATGTTACTTTGGATTTATATATGTTGCCTAGCAAATTATCTTCCCTTCAATATTATCTCAGTGACCGTCATCTCAGTAAGGATATCAAAACGACTAAAAAATTTAATGCTTTATATATACCCTCCTTATATCTAGCGCCATTACTTAGTTTATATATTCCTACCACAGCATTGGCAGCCCCATATGAAAATAGCCTGTCCTCAAATGTGCAAACCTTTAATGCGGAACAATTTGCTGAGAGGCAAGAGGTCGCTGAACAAAATAATGGTATTAATGAAATGACATCTGATGACATGCCTACTGTCACCCTTGATGCGATTACTGTTAATGTTCGAGGTATTGAAGAAGACGAGTTAAAGACCCCCTTTGTGGTTGATACGATTGACGCGCAAGAAATTGAAGACAAGCAATATGTGACGGTAACAGATGCCTTGCGAGATGTACCTAGTATAGATATCCACGATGGTGGTAATGTGGGCTACTCGACACTATGGATGCGTGGTACAGGCTCGTTAAGTATTACCAGTCTTGATGATAATTCTGTTGATGTCCGAATAGATGGTATCAGCAATGGTAAAACGGGATTGGCACGAAACTTAATTGATGTTGAAAAAGTTGAAGTCGCAAAAGGTCCTCAAGGGACGCTATTGGGTTCAAGTGCTGAGGCTGGTGGTATCATTATCAAAACCTTTGACCCATCAGATTATACAGAAGGCAGGGTCAGTGTGGGTGTGGGTAATCATAATCTTAAGCGTGGCGAGGCGATGCTAAATCTACCTATAACGGATAATGTTTCTTTTCGCATTGCAGGTATGCTGGAGGAACGTGATAATAGTCTGATAAAACGAGAAGATGGCAAACCGCTTAATAAAAAAGACAAACAAGGCATACAAGCCAAGTTGCGTTGGCATGATGATAACGAAGACAATAATGTCGTCTTAACCGCTTATCATGATGAGCAAACCAATAATGTTCCTGTCCTACAAAAAGATTTTGATACTTATAAAGTTGCCACGTTTAATCTACCACATGAAAATACAAACACCGCTAAGGGCCTGAATTTAGTGGTGAATAGTACCGCTTTTGATTTTGCTGATATAGAGTCAAAAACAGGTTATCACCATTATGATAGCGATATTCTGCGCCCCTACCTACCGCCAGAGATGTTGTCCCTACAATTCAGCGGATACCGAATTCCAGAAGACCAACAGCCCATATTTAGTGAGGTTCTTACCCATCCTGATAACAATCGTCAATACTTAGAGGAATCGATTAAACAGGTTTCGCAAGAAATAACATTGGTCTCTAAGCCAGAGAGCGAAGTCCAGTGGGTCGCAGGACTCTACTTCGCAAACAAAGATAGGGTGTGGAAAAACGATGCCCGAATGAACTTAAATGACATGCCAGATGGGTTATTGAAAAACAGCACTCTTGGTAGTGCGAACAACGCAATTACCGATAAAACATTTGATACCCAGACGAAAGCCATATTTGGTGAAATAACGTATCCTGCGACCGAAAGTCTAGATGTGATAGCAGGGCTACGTTTGGCAAATGAAGAGCAAACACACGATGCCGTTTGGCAAGGCAATGATAATAACCCATTGGGTAATGATGTAAAAAGTGGCAGTAAAACGCTGGAGGACACCGCAACGACGGGACGCTTTGGTTTGAGCTATGCTATAAGTCCTAATTGGCGGGTATATGCACTACAATCACGCGGTCATAAGTTCGGTGGGTTTGCCGATTATGACAATAACATGGCTTATGGTAACCCCCTTGCATATTACAAGCCGACGACAATTGATGCCTCTGAGATTGGTACAAAATATCGCAGTGCAGACAATCGCTTAAATTTGGGGTTGGCACTTTATCGTAACAAAATGAAAGACGACCATATGAGCGTAACAGCCTCACCTCCTGAATATAAAAGTGAAACGTTCAACGTTGATAGCCGTAGTCAAGGTATCGAGCTATCCGCAGATTGGCGAATGACCAATAATTGGCAGATAAAAACCCAACTTGCCTACACCGATGCAAAGGTCACTGATGCTAGCGAAGTACCACCACCCGCTAGACCGGGGATGTTACCGCTAACGGCAGAAGATAACCACATGCCACAAGTGCCAAAATTCAGTGGCAGTATTAGTATGCAATACAACGATGATTTACTGTTTACATTGCCAGTATTTGGTAAAGCGCAGTGGTTCGCTGATGCAAAATATCGCTACGTGGGTGACCGTTATGCGCAAGCGTACAATGGTATTGAGCTTGAGAGTTATGGTTTGGTTGACGCTAGTCTAGGACTCACCAGCTACAACCACGAACTAAGCATTTGGGGTAAAAACTTAACAGATGAACGCTACGAGCATATAAAAATATATCCGATGAATGTTGGTATATTAGGAACTGATAGAAGCTATGGTCTTAAATATAGTTATTACTATTAAGACTGTCACTACTATTAAGGTAACAACAGATGAGGATATCTTCCAATCGCAAGCCTTGGGTTTTGCTTGCCAGTATTTATATCACTCAGTATATCGGGCTGGCGTTTATTTTTGCATCTTCAGTCGCTATTATGCGCGATATGGGGATGCCATTAAACAAAATTGCTTTATTAAACATCATTGCCTTACCGCTATTATTAAAGATACTGTACGCCCCATTTATAGATCTTATTCGTCCCGCATTTATGCATAGACGGCTACAAGGACGCTATCGTAGTTGGTTACTTATAGCGCAGTTTTTAATGATGATTTTATTGGTTATCATCGGCATGCTAGATATTGCGACACAGTTTAGTCTAATGATAGGATTAATGCTTGTTTATGCTTTGGCCGTGAGCGTGCAAGATGTTGCGATAGATGGCCTTGCGAACAAAATCTTTAGTAAAAATGAGCGGCAACGAGCAAACAGTGTGCAGTTCTCTGGTAATCTTGTGGGTAATATTATTGGTGGTGGCCTGATACTTATGGCATATCCTTGGCTACAATGGCAAGGGGCACTGCTTGTGCTAGCGTTATTAACAAGTATCTCATGGTTACAACTGCTGCGTTATGTAGAGCCGACAATAGAGTTACCAGAAAATGCTGATACCCGTACAGCCGCTACGCAGTTTGTGCAAAAGACGTCTTTAACGCGCTCGTTAGTTATCTTGTTAGTCGCCATGTGGCAATTTATAAGAAGTAATCTGGCATGGTTTATTTTATTAGTAATTTACCCTGTCGGATTTAGTGCCGGCTTTACCCTATTGAATCCAATACTGGTGGATGCGCACTGGACGTTTGCAGATATAGGTTTTGTGACTAAAGTATACGGTTCTGTGATTGGGGTGATTTCTGCGCTTAGTGCCAGTCTTCTTATTGACAAAATGGGCCGAGTTAAAACATTGCTCATGTTAACGGTAGCGCAAGCTTTGGTACTGATGTTATTTTTACCTCTAAGCTATGGTTACACCAATAAGCTTATGGTATATAGTGCAGTGACCACCTACTTTTTAGTAAACCCTGCACTCATGACGACTGTTGCCACAATTGCGATGGATAAAGCCAGCCTAAAATCTGCCAAAGCCACGTTCTTTACCTTGCAACTGGGTACTTTTTCTTTTATGGGCTTTGTTTGTGCAGGTGTAGCGATGACGGCAGCCAATACGTTTGGCTACAGCAAAGTGCTAATGGCAAGTATCTCTCTCACCCTCATCATTGTCTTATTTATGCGCGCAAAACAAACCATGTTTAATAGCTAGATCTCAGTCACTTAATCTAGGGCGTGTCTTCATTTACAATTTATGGGCTAAAAATGGCTATATTACCGCCAAACTTTGTCTAATTCGTAGTCAATATGTCTATATTAACTGCGAAATTATTCGCGTTTGACAACAATCTATCTCATTTTTATCTCTATAATCCAATTGGAGACATGCCCTAGACAGACCTTAGTCTTAATCAACCTTAAAAGTGGTACACGGCAGATAATTGCAAGTACTACAGTAGTAGGCTAAGCGAGTCTTACATCGTAACTCTTTAAGGGTGGGCAACTATAGTATCGCTTCTACACATTTTCTTCTATTACGCTAGGGTCCGTTAATTGTTTAATAAACCCTAAATTCTATTCACTAGCACAGCACAGGTTACCTTATGCCAGCCACCCGCCCCTTTACGCCGATAGCAGATATAGATGCCAAGTTAGACATCATCGAGCATCTTAATCAAGACCATATCGAAGAAGTACAAGCGATTGCAGCGTATTATTACCCCGATTTAGCAATTACAAATCCTCTTATTATAGATATTTATAAAGAAGGGATGCTGATATCAGCACAGGTAAATAATAAAGCCCAAGAGTTGTTTGTCGATTTTAAACTTGAAGGTGATTTAGAAGAACAGGTGCTTTATTTGGCATATACTGCGATGGCGGAGCAAGGTCGCGATTTAACAGGTAATAAAAAGCATTACTTTGAGGTGATTGGTAAACAAAAATTAACGCCAAACATGACGCGGTTGACGCTACATAGTGAGACACCGCTACCAGAAAATTATGCCGGCTATGCTTATGGAATGATACTAAAAGTACTGAATACCCTCCCCCTTCAGCAGACAGTAGCAGACAAGCAGCAAACCACCTCGCTAACCACCTCCATAAAAGAACAGGTTAACAAACAAGTAAAAAAACGAGGCAATCAAGCATTCTTATGGCTGCTTAAAAAAGTATCTAGTGATAGAAGGCAAAAGATTGTAAAAACCATCAATAAAGATATTCGTCTGTACACACTACGCTCGGCTTGGAAGAGTAAAAAATCTGATTTTAATAATCAAGGTTATATGGATGTGTTCACGCATGGAAATAGTGCAGGTAGCTTATGGATTGAAACAGTAAATTTGGGCGATATTGTTTTTAGTCGTACAGAAACCGATGACAAGCACGCGCATTTACAGGAGGGGCAAACGGTGTTAATTGCTGATGAAACGGCTTATCCTGCTTTGGCGGGTATTCTGGACTTTTGGCAAAACGATATACCGCCTCATATTGTTATCTTAAGTCAACAACCGTTAGAACAAGATTACTTTGACGATAATGAATTTCCGGTAGGAGCGACTATTCATCGTATTGTCAGCCCATATAATCAACAAGGATTAAAAACCCTTGAGATATTAAAAGATATTGAGTCTATAGACGGGGTATGGGGCGCGTTTGAAAGCAAGGCGTGTAAAGTCGTGCGTCATTATTTACGTAATGAGCGCCAGTTAACTGGCAAGCAGAACCATATTAAAGGATATTGGAAAGCCACTACTGATTGATATGGCTAGGCGGCTAGTCCAGCCTAGCTGCCTAGCTGTATATGTTTAAACTTTCTTCGGCATACTATGGCAAGAACAAATGACGACACCGCCAATCCCACTACCATTAATAACCATATGTCTTCAACGCACAGTCTCATTATCCAATTAAATTTAATAGAGAGGATAACGATGGGAACAATAAATAGCCAATAATTGATAAGTATCACCAATAAGGGTTTTACGAAATCTTCAAAACCTCGTAAAACACCACTGATGAGCATTTGCATGGCACTAAAAAATTGAAAAGCAGCGCCATATGTCATCAGAATGGTGGCTATCTCTTTTACGCCATCGTCATTGGTAAAATAGCCCACTATCTTATCATCGTAAACGACTAATAAGGCGGCCATAATCGTTGCATACACCACCGTAACCAACAGGGTGAAT